>NZ_WIVQ01000045.1:0-33166 GCF_009600545.1 Pseudomonas sp. FSL R10-1339
GCCTGGATTTTGAATTCTTCGGGATATCGCTGGTTGCTCATGGCACCTCCTAATGGGCCTCATTTTAAGGCTTGGAGATGTCTACGAAACTAGGGGCGATTCATTACGCTTAACTTAATTAGTAGTACCACGCTTTGCTAGTTATGATAATTAAACCGTTAGCATATTTTTTAAGGCACTCACACTCTCACGTCAACGACTCCCGCCAGCGCCCTCAGAATTCCTCCTAACAGTCAACTGCTCGACTTTCTGATTAATAAAAATATACAGATTTGACGAGAACATCCCAACAAAAATAGCTACGAGCGCTAATGTGTAGAAGTTACCCGGAGCCTGAAGAATCTGATCACTGGTAATAGCTTGCTTCTCTAAGTGTGGCGCGATAACTGCAATCAACACACCACTCTTAATACCTATCCACGAAAAGACAGCCATAAACCCAGATGAAACTATAAGGCCAAGCTGTTGCCCTGTGCTTATACCAGCGATCAAAACTCTTGCAGCCGCACCTAAAACGCCAAATACGAAAGGAACAAACAAAACAATTACAACATTCGTTGCTTTATTCAAGGTGCTAATCGTATCAGGCTCAAGATCTCCAATTGTCGGATTCGCCCAAGCTACCACTACAAAAAGAAAAACAGTGACGATCATAAGCCAAACGAACAAAAAATACTGTCTACGCTCAGTTTTTTTCTGATCTTTATGATCCGCGAGTTCTCTTTCTAAAAATTCCAACTTTTTAATTAGAGCTTGGATATCAGACTCGCTCCCAACACTCTCAACAGACACATCTTCTTTCATTTGCAAACCTTTAAATCCATTAAAAGACGCTGCTACACGCCAACTGCCAGCTCTTAAATCCCGTAAATCCAAGAGGCTATTAGATCTCTCCTACAGCAGGTAGCATCATAATGCCACTACCGGTGCATGTCGAACTATACGAGAGCTTTTAGATAAGCAAGCACTGCCCTTATTTCTAAAAATTATCTGAATAACGCTAATACGTAAGACTGACAGGCCTGCAACGCGATCAATCCTTGATCGCCGTCGCCTGTGATGCGGATAATTCGTTGAGCATGCGCTGGGTCAAGTTGGGCTCTATGGGCGCCATAAACCACGCCACTGGGGCTGGTGGTGGTTTGCACTGCGTCACAACCATTTGCGGCGGTGGCATCGAGTTGGACTGACAGCCGCAAGTCAGCAGTAGCAAGGCGATCAAGCAGGCGTACCTGTTTGGTTTTCTCATCGGTCAGGGCTCTGTAATGGGCTTGGTCACTGGCTGCCAGCCATTGCTCTAAGGCGAGGCGCTTGCCCTGCTCTGCCAGAATTTGCGCGGAGTTGGCGTTGGCCTGATCGGTGCGTTCGGTTTGGTGGGCAGCTTCTTGGGCGGCCAGTTGCTGGCCGTAGGCGTTGGCCTGCCATTCCCATGCGGTCCACGCGCTGCCCGTCATCAGGGCCAGGATGATCAGCAGCACCCCGCCCCACTTAACCGCGTCGATGTTCACGCCAACACCTTGAGCGCCCGGGCGTACAGCGCCTGCCGATCGGCCGCGCCGTTCTGGCCACCGTTGATGCGCTGGGTAATCTTGTCGAACTGGCCCGCGTCGGCCAGGGTATTAAGCCCCCTGGTCACCCAGAACCATGCCGCTGACATGCAGGCATGCTGTGGCTTCTCCAGCAGTTCGGGCTGGTTAATCAGGTCGAGGGCCAACGCTTCGCTGCACGCCATGTAGTTGGCCCGGCCGGTGATCTGGATCAGGCCACGCCCTCGGTACTTGGAGCCGTCGCCTACTCCGGTGTTGCCCAGGTCTTTGCGGCCCTCGTATTTGGTTTGAGCGAGCGTGGGGCCCCAGATTTCTTTGACGTATTTAAGCTGGCCGGATTCGTGGCCAATCTGGGCGATAAATGCGGCTCCTCGCTTGGCGCCCACAATCTGGTACCGGCCCATCGCGGTGTTTAAGACAGGAACAAAAACGCCAGCAACATGGCTGGCGTTCGGGAGGATCTGCAACAGTTGCTGCGTGGTGATGGGCATGACTTTCTCCCGGCAAAAAAATACCCGCACTCGGCGGGGCTCGGTGTTGCTGTTGATGTCAGCTTGGGCGTTCTGGCCGCTGGCTTGAGTCGGGATAGCCCTCGCCCCCCAACTTCCAGGCTCGAACCTGGGTGCGATAGTCACGCCACAGGCGCTCCGTGCCCGCTACCTGCTCCCCGTCCTCAATGGCCTCCAGCTGCTCAGCCACGAACTTACGCTCCTGCTCGACCCACTGGACTTCGACAGCAATCAAAGGCGCCAAGCATGCAGTCTCGGCCTCAGCTTTGATATCTGCTGCCTTGCGCAGCTCTGACCAGTCAATATTGCTCATGGGCTGGCTCCTTGGTTACGTCAGTTAACGGCCTGGGCAACTCAACTGGCCCATTTTAGTAATAGTGAGGGGCACGGGGAACGCTTGCGCCTGACTGACGTTCGCGGGGTTTGGCAGGATCAGGGTCAGTTCAAGCTCGCCGTTTACCCGTGTCACATCCCCGACAAACCAGTCTGATTCGATTGCAGACCGGGGCAATATGTCGCCTTCCTCAACTGCCGGAAAATCAAAAGGCTCATCATTTACAATCAGCAAACCACCACGTCTGACAACGCTCAACGTATCGTCGCGCCGTTGCGGGCTTAGGAATATTTTCATTATTTCAACCGCCCTGAAGATTGGAAAGACGCAACAAACGAGCCTGCCGCCAATATTCCATATTCCATTGGCGGGTGTACATAGGCGGGTGCATGGCCAGTATTAACCCCGACATAAAGTACACGCGAGTTCATCCAATAAGTTTGCATGAGTGTATAGAGCGCAATTCCAGTGCCATCCTGTCCGGTCGTAAACGAGAGTGTGACGTTATGTGCAGGCTGGCCAACAAAGGTGGCTGGCTGCAAGGCGCCATCCCAAGCCTGCCCGCGCCCTGCGGGAAGATCCACGTCATAGGCGACAGCGCCGGGAACCGACTCCCAGGTGATGCTCATGGTGGTCACCGCCAAGCCTTGGGCAATCGACGAATTCGACGTCAGCGCCACACTGGCC
The DNA here is from genome assembly GCF_009600545.1 of Pseudomonas sp. FSL R10-1339. Taxonomy (NCBI): domain Bacteria; kingdom Pseudomonadati; phylum Pseudomonadota; class Gammaproteobacteria; order Pseudomonadales; family Pseudomonadaceae; genus Pseudomonas; species Pseudomonas sp. FSL R10-1339. The sequence continues at coordinate 3,078 of NZ_WIVQ01000045.1, forward strand.
GGCGCCGGCACCACGGTGATCGGGATCACGCTGATGGGGCGCTCTTCAAGACGGGCCCCGGTGTCGATATGCGCAAACTTGCTCGGGTCGTAAAGCACTGCCGAGATTTCGAATACACCGGCCTCCGGCCGCGACACGCTAGTGACCCGGTAAAGCGGTACCGCCAGATCGTCAGCGTCCAGACACCAGACCAGTTCCGGTTCAGGCGCCACAGAGTACGCCGTGGTCACCGTCACCTTGCGCCCGCTGACCAGTTGGATCGTCCGCCCCTCGCACTTGCCATCAGGCAAGTTGAGAATCAGGCGATCGCCCGGTTTGGCCGAGGTATCGCGGTCCAGAGTAATGACCTTGCCGGCAACCGCCGCCACTAGCCCGCCCACTGGCCGCTCTGCGATTAACTCGTCTGCAATCGGGATCACATACCCCGGCAACGGGATACGCCCGGCCAAGCCCGTTCTGAACGTCACCGCCCGATCCTTGGCATTGGTCAGCAACGCCCATTTGCCCCGGCGCTGCGCTTCGGACTCACGGGTGCAGCCAATCGCGCTGATCTCCAGCGGGTTGTCGCCATAGCGGCGCTGCAACTTGCTGTCGGTCACCGCGGTGACATCGGTGTCGTAGTTGTTGGCCAGGTTGTCGTAGCTGATCATTGCGCGGCTGTAGCGGGTGCGCTCCGAGGCACTGGCATAGGTGAACTTACCGTCGATGACATTGGCACGGGTGTAGGCAAAATCAAAATCAGTGGAGCGCGGCATATCCGACAGCGAGAACACCTGACCCTGCGCCCAATAGGTCATGCCGCGGTAAATCGCCGAAATATCCCGCAGCAGCGTCCAGGCATCCGCCTTGCCCTGCAGGTTCAGGTTGCAGATAAAGCGCGGCTCCATGCCGCCCCGACCGTCCGGCACCAGTTGGTCGCAGTACTGGGCGATGCGGTACAGCTCCCACTTGTCGACCTGCCAGGGCTTGATCCGCCGGCCGAGGCCAAAGCGGTCGTTGACCGTGATGTCGTAGGTCATCCATACCGGGTTGTCAGTCCAGGCCTGCTTGAAGGTGCCATCCCAGATACCCGTTTACGACCTGCTCCGCGGATCGTAGTTGCTGGGCACGGCGATTTTGCGCGCGTCACACTCAACCGTGATCGCGGGGATATTGCGGAACTGCTCAGCAGAGAATTCGATATAGAGCATCGCGGTGTGCGGATAGCGCAGCTTGGCGTCGATGACCTCGGTGTAACATGCGATCTGCATGGTGTCGGCAATTTTGTTGCTGTTCTGGTTCAGCGTGATCCGCGTGACGCGCAACATCCAGCCACTTGCGGCCTTGGGCAAGTCAACGCGTCGGGTGCGCTCGTAGGTGCTGGTGGTCTTGCCGTCCACGGCCTCGCTCAACACCTGCTGATAGGCGCCGCCATCCGTAGCCACCTCAACCTTGTACTCGATCCGGTAGCCGTTGATATTCCCGTTGGCATCTATCGATTGCAGCATGGGCCAGGCAAAACGCAGGCGTACTGCGGACAGCTGGGTGTTGTTGATCGACCTCACCCACGGCGTGCCGCTGCGCAGCTCAATGCCCAGGGTGGTTTCGTTTTCAACCGAGGGAATGCCGGGGATATATGGCTGCTCCACGGAGCCGGTGCGCCATTCCCACTTTACGTTCGGGAAGTTCAAGTTGCCCTGTTCGTCCTGCAGCGGGGTATTGTCGAGGTAGATATTTTGGGCCGTGGGGATGCCGTCGAATTCACCCTCGCCGACCGCGATCAGCATCTTCGCCAAGGCAATCGAGCGCAGGCTGTCCGGGGCTTCGGTTGGGGTTTTTGGCTTGTCGGAACCGCCCTTGGCACCGTGGATATCGAGTAGCTGTGCTGCGCCCATTTTTCCTCCAGACGAAAAAAAACCCGCTAACGCGGGTCCGTACTTTCTGAAATCCTACTTTTCGTATGAAACAACAAGCTTGTTGTCTACGAGATGTTTTGACACTTCATAGTCTGGATTGAAGGTAGCTATGTTGTGCGCAGCAATCACTGCAGCAGAAGCAATCCCTACAATCCCAGTCACTCCACCCAGCATGGACGCGCCAATCGATGCAATTCTACCGCTTGTGTAAATGCGGCAGGTCAAACCCTGCTTTTCAATTTCGGCTTCGAGCAGGCTAACAGCATCAATCATCTTGCCATTAAGCCCCAATATCTCGAATGACGCTCGCTTGCGTATGAGCTCAGTACCTCTGGTATGAATTTCTTCAAAAGAGATGGTAGGCGTTTGAGTGATTTCCGATGTCATTACAACATTTCCTTTTTTTTGAAGTGCGCCATTATAATGATATCAGTACTTGTTTCCACCCGACCTCTAGACTTGATCTTCCGCATAGACCGCAGCACTGATAATGGCGCCACCCCAGCGACGGCGCCCGTAGCAGAGCGAAACAGGATTGCCGGAGGCCGTAGAGTTCTTGGCGCTACCGAAGGCGTAGCCGGGGGTGTTCTCGGGAGCCGCGCTGGTTTTTAGGCCTCCCGCCTGGGGGCTGAGCATTTGGATTACGCCACCACCGACCAAACCCACGCCCAACTGAACAGCCCAAGGTTGCTTAAAGTAGCTGCCTGCCACAATGAGTACCGCACCAATGATGGTTTGAAGAAGACCTGCCCGCTTACTGCCGACTACGACAGGAGCAATGCGTATATCGCCAGCCCCACAGTAGCCAAGCTCATCTTGTCCAATGTTTGTTTTGCCCCGGAATACGGTGAATTCAAGCCCTCTGGATTTGGCATTCGACAGGAAACGCTCGAAGCCAGGGACCTGGACGCAGAGAGCCCTGATGGCTTCTGCTGGTGATTTAACGGCCAGTCTGAATGAGCGACCAAATTGGCGTAATGGGCCGTACAACCGGATGGTCGTCACGGGTTGGTAGTTGATTGCCGAACCCTGCATTACTTTTCTCCGGACATTAAAAAACCGCCCGGAGGCGGCTTTTAAAGATTGGAACTCAGTTGTAATCGACATAGGGGCCGATATAGAAGCCGCTCATATAACCACTGATCCTGTAGAGGCTTTCTTTGTTGGCTTGAACACTGGCTGAAATGGTTCGAATCGCCGCGCCAGCACACAGGCCGGAGCCAGCCAATCCAGCCCCCAGATTTATATTGCCGGCAGGCAGATAAAAGCTCGCGCGCTGACTGGTGCCAATCTTGCCAGCTTTGCGCCCATCGACGTACACGACGATATCGCAACCAGATCCAACCATCCCGGAATCCCGGACGACTGTAATCACACTACTCTCACCCGCGGGCTTTGACTGGAAAGCATAAAGCTCATCAGATGGAACCGGCTTTGCCTGGCTGACTGGGATGGGTGAAGACGCACACCCCGCCAGAAATGCTACAGCGAGCGCGCCTATCAAAATTCGCATGTCGTTCCCTCTATTGATTTTGGCGGGACTTTAGCATCAGCAACGCGGTCATGGCAGAATGCCCGCCAACAATAACGGAGCCTGTGATGAGACCCTTCGCAATAGCTGCACTAATGCTTCTGCTCACAGGATGCGTATCAAAGGTCGTTGAGTACACTCCGGCCAAGATCAGCCCAGAACAGGCACGTTCGGTAATCGAGCAGGTGCTTATGGAACAACCTCTCAAGACCAGGCCGGAGCAGGTCGTGTTTACTGATGAGTACATTGGCTATGGCAGCGGCATACTTTCGACCACCAGCGGCTTTGCCAGTGCAGTCCCTCTCGGTGGCGGAGCGATAGCAGCAGGCAGCTCACGAACATCCTCAAAAGCCGTTCAGACTCGTATTTACTACAACTCCATCGGTAGTGTGGCCCTCTACTCGAAACGCGGCCGATGGGTTGTGCAGACCCGGAGCACTGGCGGGAACGTCATGAACAGCTCTCTTGTAGATACGCAGAAGAAAGCTGAACGGTTTGTGGATGCAATGGTGTCTCTCAAACGCGGGTAATAACAATCAAACACAATAAGCCCAGCATTTAGCTGGGCTTTCTCATTTCAGGGCACCGAAAACATTAGGGCTGCGCGTGGACCTCAGCTGAATATCCACCAAAGAACTGCTGCAATAATTAGCAAGGTGGCCACATGCGCCCACGCCGGTGTAGGTGGCGTAGGGGTAGCCTCTCTCTTTCCGGCCCCGTAGAACTTCGACGAAGATATTCCAGTGCCAGGAATTCCGGTCGTGACCCGCGTACCGCGTTTACTTAGGTTTACTGTGGCACCTTTCACGCCTAGTGACGTACTCACACCACTTTTGCTGATGTTGATCCGAACACCAGGAGCAATTTTGATGCTCTTCCTGATTCTGAGGGCCATGACTCAGTTCCTTTGAAAAAAAGCAACTTTAGCATCAAAATGCCACCACCAAGAATAACGCTCTGTCGGAACCTGAATGGGCATCCAGCATGGATGAAATGCCAATACCTAAATACTCGCCACAGTAGTAGCGTTGTGCCCTATAACCAAGTCTGAGGAAGTCCAATTGAAGGCGCTTAATAAAGCTCTACAGTTATTTCGAAACGAACGTAAGCGGCTTTGGTCGGAGCTCAATAGTTGGGCGCTTGCCCTAATTGGTGGACCAAGTTTTCTGGCCGGCAGTTACTACTTATGGGTAGCCAAAGACGTTGCTCCAGAACTCATACACGCTACAAACCAAGTAGGTATAACAGCATTGGGAGTCGCTGCGTACAGTGCCGTTGGGCTGATGCTTTTTACTGGCTGGCACTTTTTGACAATCGCCAAGCGCTGCTCCGAAGTGCTTCGCCAGCGCCATTACAGGTAGCCCAAGCCTGGGCTGCCGGGCGTTTTTTTACTGGCTAGGATGCAGATAATGCAACTTGAATTCACGAAACTGAGGCTAGCGCTTGCAGATCCAGCCGATGGTCCTTACGCACTGGTAGAAAAACGTAACCTACTAATCAATGCGCTTAAAAACTGGCCGAATGAGTGCTATCCGATTGCAGACTTGCTGCTGCCTCATGGAAAACCGGTCAGTCAAGAATCGCGCAGGGTGATTGATGGTCTGATCTCCATATTGGAGATCCAGCCAAATCGCCCCGATGAAATATTAGATCTAGTAGGCGGCTTGCGGCTCGTTTGCTGGTAAGGCACCAGATGCAACAAGCCCAGCGCGAGGGCCGGGCTTTCATATACAGGTCAGCTTAAACAGCGTTGAGGCGATCAACCATATCAGGGAAGCGCTGGACCAACTTGATCAGTAGTGCTGCCTGGGCATTCGGCTTTGACTTCGACTGCTCCCAATTTTTCAGTGTGTCCGGGCTGGTTCTGATCTGCCGGGCAAACACTGGCTGGGACATGTGCAATTTTTCACGCAGAGAAACGATCTCGGCAGCAGTCACCTCGGGGGCCGGCATCGCCTCCACTTCGTACTGGCGAAGGGTGATCTTCCCTTCGCGATGTTCGCCCATCTCGTTCACGCCTTGCATCAGCTCGGCAAACAGATCGCGCTTTTTCATTTCCCACCTCGTTGTTTCAATTCTGCACCAATGGCCGCCTTCAGCGCTTTCTCCTGATCAGCGGTCAGGTTTTCAAGCTCATCCTTGTCGTAAATTGCGAACATCCAGAACTGACCATCATCCAGCAGCCAGTAATAGATGACCCGCAACCCGCCACGCTTGCCCTTTCCTCTGCGGGCGTCTTGCCAGCGTAGCTTTCGGAATCCACCCGTGCGCGGCATTACATCGCCTGCGGCCGGGTTCGCCTGCATCTCTACCTGAAGCTGCCGGTATTCATCGTCAGTCAGGTAATCACCTACCGTGGCGGTGAAGCTTGTGGTTTCAAAGAAGACTGTTTTCATTGGCGTAAAGTGTACGCAGATTGCCTATAGATTAGCAAATGGTTGCAGCATGTACGAATCCTCAGTAACACCCCGTTGCCTGTAGTAGTAGCCTCCAGCACTTACGCAACAGAATTCCCCAGTCTTTTGCCTGCAAGCCCACGGACTGGGGTTGCGCTAATTTCGGCGCGGATTACCAAGGAGGCAAAATGGAACAAAGCGAACTGAGTCAGAAACTGATCGACGCCGTCAACGCGCATGGCTCAGACCTACAAAATCTCAATTGCGTAATTTCCGGACTTGTTCATCAATTGTCCGCTTCTCAAGGAAAAGAAGGCCTCGAGACTGCAAGGGTCTTTGCATTGCGCGTGGCGGAGGCGATGCCCAAGAACAGTCCTGTTCGTCCGAACCCCAAGAGGATCTCGGAATTTTTCAGCGATCACCCAAAGGACTAAACCCTAATTTGCTCTCAATCCGTGCAAGTCGACGCTCCAACAGGTCGGCTTTCTCTGTTGCCAGAAATTGCTCAACACTCTTGATCGAAAATCTATCAGCTGAAATCAAAAGCTGACTGGTTTCAATTCCAGTACCAATACCGGTAACCACAAGCGCTCCAGTACTCGTCATTTGAGTTTTAAGTTGGTGCATGTTGATCTCCTGCGGGTAAGCCTCGTCATTTTAGTTATTTTGCATCTGTGTGCCTGAGGATCAGCTGCGTCCGATCCAGCCAAGGGCCGCCATAAACGATCACCTCTGACGGCCTGCCATACAGGTGATGCAACAAAAACGGCACCGGCCCGAAAACCCCTGATTCTTCTCCAGGCAGCTCCGGATCATCACCGAGATAAATCCCAGCATGATTCGGGTGAACCGTTCGCCCAATCGCCATAACGATCAGGTCACCACGCCGTGGCTGGTCGCCCCGCACAAAACCTGCCTCCTCGTAATTGGCTTCGTACAAACTGGTGTTGCCAGCACTCTCCCACCAGCCGTCCTCCCGTCTAAAAGCTTCAAACTCCAGCCCCCACTCGCGCTTGTACCAATCCGCACAGACCTGCCAGCAATCCCACGCGCCGTGAACAAACGGACGCTTAAGCAGCGGCATGTTTCCGGTCGGTGTAATAGTGCGCAAGTCGCCTTCAGGCCAACTCAGGATGTGCCATGGCAACGCCGTAGCCTCGCACATCGCCAGATCATGCGGAGACGGCCGGCTGGTGGCATCCGGGTGTGAGTGAACAATGCCGATCACCTCGCCCAGGTCTTCCGCTGCTGCGTAGTCTTCTGGATCGAGACGAAACTCTTCATTCGGCTCGCTGGCAATGTTCCGGCACGGGAAGTACTGCTGCTTGCGCCCGATGGCCAGCAGCAGCCCGCAGCACTCTTTCGGGTATGGGCGTATTAGGATGAAGTCAGTGGATTGGCAAATAGAGCCATCGACCGGATGACGGCTGGTTGATAGGATCGCGCGCCTTACTTAATGCCACTCCGGGAATCAAACACATATGAATCGAGAGCAAGTTCGTAGCGCCATTTGGTTCGCGATAATCACCTCAGTGATTGCACTGCTGTCGGCCTACGCCCAAACCGATCCGAATAGTGCACAAGGTTGGTTGATCGAATCCAGGCTTCTAGCGTCCCTCTGGGTTGACTCTCTGCCCCTGGCGGCGATTCTTGTTCTGATACTGGCCGCGCCTTGGTATTTAGTGAAGTGGTTCAGAAGCCGCCGCGCCAAATCCTAAGTACTGATCAAGTCGTGTCGGCACGGTACTGAAACGACACAGGCAACGCACAGCCGGTGTCTTCTTGTTGCTCGGGACCAGGCTCGACCGGGGTCATCACCAGTACCGTGAAGTCACCCCGGGTTAATCGATCATTGAGGGCAAACAAAGCAGACAGGTCATCTGCCAACCCTTCGCCCGCACCGGAACCCATTCCGGCAGGTGTGACGATGGTGATTTGAAACAGACCGGTATAAACCCGATGCTCGCCAGCGAGGTCGTCGCTCCCCGTGTGAGCAGGTATCAAGAAAGCCCGCAGGTAGGTTTCGCCGTCAGCAGGCTTGAACACCACATTTTGATAGGCAATGCGCAGTACAGGCTTCTGCAGCTTTGCCCAAGCTGCCAGCCGGGCCTCAAACAGTGCGCGAACAATCTTATGGCTCATACCTGGTTCTTCCTGATGGCCTCTTCAACAATCTTTTGAAAGTTGCCCAGGGTGATCCGAACCATACCGCTCGGTGCCTGGGTTGAATGCCCGTACTCCAAGGGGATGGCATAAGGCAGTGAGTTGGTGATGTAAGCCGTCTCCCCTGCATTGAACTCCAGGGCACCATTGACGATACGTGCCATGGAACGGCTACCACCGGGGGTCTACCTGATCCACCGTGGAGGTGTCAGGTGATCCGACACTGAACATCCAGTTGCCGCGAAAGCGCCCGCCCACACAGCCCTGCGGCGCACGTATGCCCATGCCGTCATTGAGCTTTAAGCCGCGCTTGAGATAGCCACGTTTGTCGAAGTTTTGCGGATTTTGGCGCAGGTTTTCGTTGTGTTCCGCGACGGCCTGGTTGTACTCGCGACTGATCTTGTTAATCTTCCAGACATCAGGAGTGCCCACAGGTGACATCGTGATAACGCTGTTACCTATGTTGATGATGATGTCGCGCATCGTCATATCAATGGCATCTTTCGCTCGATCCGCGAAGGCCCGGATTTGAGCTGAGAAACTGCCGCTCTTGCCTGCGTAATGATTGCTCATGATCGCACCTGCAATTCATAGAGGATCGGTGTCCCGGCAGGGTTGATCTCTTTGAGCGGAGGAACGATTGACCAGGTGCGGCCTTGAATTGACATCTTGCTCAGCAGGTCAGGCACCCACTCAAGCCCCTGCGCAGCAATCTTGAGCTTCTTGTCGCCTTGCTTGATGAGGCTGTTGTTCTGGAATTCCTGGCCAGTGAAGTCGAGCAGGATGCCTTGGGCAGTTTGCTCAGTGATAATGTCAGGATCTGACGTTCCGGTTTCGGGATCGTACTCGCCGGGAAGGACATTACCGACAAGTATCGACTGGCCGAACTCGGTGATCATCTCCAGAGCCATCATGGCCATTTCGTCATAGAAAGTCATGGTGGCACCTGAGATAGAAAACCCCACTAGATAGCGGGGCTGGGTCAACGAATCAGCTGTAGGAAAGGTTAACCGTGCTGAATCCGCGGCTTTTTAGCTCTTCAAGTATCTGCTCAATAGACGAGTCGGAAAGTGATTCGCCGATTTCCTGCTTTTTCGCTTCTGCCTCAACTTCCTCGTCATCGACATCAAACAGAGCTTTGTTCAACTCTTGCCAAGTGCCCATCGTAGGCTGAGATTCGCCTCGCTCGTAGCGTCCAGGCATAACATTGGATATGCCTGCAGCATCAGCCAACTCAGTCAATGTGAGCCCTGCATCCTTGCGCGCATTACGTAGAGCCGAGCGAAAATTACTGCTTTTTGGATTAGGTAACATGCATCACTCCCTTTTTGAGAGGAGCATACTAAAGCACTCAAAGTAACTTCTACTAGTAACTTTTAGTACTGGCCACTACGAATGCCATCATCTGTTTATACCTTTACAGAAAACAATCCTCGTTGCAGCAAGTAGTCCGCAAACTGCGTCGCACTGGGCCGATCAGGCGCCGCAGGCAATAACCGCTTGCTGGTGTTCGGGATCGTTGCGTACTCGCGTGTCACGGCCCCCTCGACACGCTCCAATGTCACGGCCCCTTTGCGTTTGTCGATTGGGTCAATATCGTCGGCGTGAATTTCGGCCGCCAAGGCCATCTGCCCGTACTGGATACGCGCAGGCAAATAGTTGGCGGCTTTGTTCTCGCCATCCAGATGCACTTCCCGGCGTGGCCAGGACAAAGCCTGTTCGCTGCTGGTCTTGCGCCCCTTCCAGGTCATGCCATCCATCACCAAAGCCGCGCGACCAAACACTATCAGGACGGGCACACAGAGAAAGGTATCGAGTACCTGGAGGTGGGGGCTGATTTGGCGTTTTGAGGTGGGGGTTTTGCAAATCGCAGACAACAAAAAAGGGCCCACCTTTCGGTGAGCCCTTCTAGACCGCCCAGCAGAGCGGATTTTGTTTGGTAGGCGCGATTGGACTCGAACCAACGACCCCCACCATGTCAAGGTGGTGCTCTAACCAACTGAGCTACGTGCCTGCTGTGGGGTCGCATTCTATAGATTTGCGGAGGGGTGTCAACACCTTTTTTGCAGCTAACCCTATGAATAGTCGAATTTTTTATTTTTAACCTTAAAACACTCAGCCGCCAGTGGCTGGCGGGCGGTTTTCAACTCAGGTAGCATCGGCTTCACTCGTAAAAAATATAAAACAGAGGCTGCAGAATGTCGAACACTCCCTATCCCCAGTCCTACTATGCGGCTTCAGCCAATCCAGCCCCTGAACGCCCTGCCCTGCAGGGCGAGGTGGAAACGGATGTGTGTGTTATCGGCGCCGGCTATACCGGGCTGTCGAGTGCGCTTTTTTTGCTGGAGGCCGGTTTCAAGGTCACGGTCCTGGAAGCAGCGAAGGTGGGGTTCGGTGCTTCCGGACGCAATGGCGGCCAGATCGTTAACAGTTACAGCCGCGATATCGATGTGATCGAACGCACTGTCGGCGCCAAGCAGGCTCAGTTGCTGGGGCAGATGGCCTTTGAAGGCGGCAAGATCATTCGTGAGCGTGTGGCCAAGTATCAGATCCAGTGCGATTTGAAAGACGGCGGCGTGTTTGCCGCCATCACCGCCAAGCAGATGGGCCATCTGGAAGCGCAGAAAAAACTCTGGGAGCGTTATGGCAATACGTCACTGGAGCTGCTGGATCAGCGCCGGATTCGTGAAGTGGTTGCCTGTGATCAGTATCAGGGCGGGCTGCTGGATATGAGCGGCGGGCATATTCATCCGCTTAATCTGGCGCTGGGCGAAGCCGCTGCCGTGGAGTCGTTGGGCGGCACCATTTATGAGCAGTCCCCCGCTGTTCGCATTGAACGCGGCGCCAATCCTGTGGTGCATACCCCCCAGGGCAAGGTGCGAGCCAAGTTCATTATCGTCGCAGGCAATGCCTATCTGGGCAATCTGGTACCGGAGCTGGCTTCCAAGTCCATGCCCTGCGGTACACAGGTAATCACCACCGAGCCCCTGGGTGATGAGCTGGCCAAGACTCTGTTGCCACAGGACTATTGCGTTGAGGACTGTAACTACTTGCTCGACTACTATCGCCTGTCCGGTGACAAGCGTCTGATTTTCGGGGGTGGCGTGGTGTATGGCGCACGGGACCCTGCCAATATCGAGGCGATTATCCGGCCGAAAATGCTCAAGGCTTTCCCGCAGCTCAAGGATGTGAAAATTGACTACGCGTGGACGGGCAACTTCCTGCTGACGCTGTCACGCCTGCCTCAGGTCGGTCGTATCGGTGACAACATCTATTACTCACAAGGTTGCAGCGGGCATGGCGTGACCTATACCCATCTGGCTGGCAAGGTGCTGGCTGAAGCCCTGCGCGGGCAGGCAGAGCGTTTTGATGCGTTTGCCGATCTGCCCCACTACCCTTTCCCCGGCGGACAGCTGTTGCGTACACCGCTGACTGATTTGGGTGCCTGGTATTACAGCTTGCGGGACAAGTTCGGCTTTTAACTCTTGTGGTGGCTATGTGGGAGCGGGCTTGCTCGCGATGGCATCGCTGCGTTGTGCCAGTCACACCGCGTCGCTTGCATCGCAGGCAAGCCAGCTCCCACAGGGTGATGCCAACGCTTACTTTTGGGACTCCAGAGTCTTGATCGCTGTAGCCCCGGCCTGTTCCTGGCCCGAGCGGGACAGTTCATTGGCAATTTTCAGCCAGCGGGTCTTGTCGACGTTGGCCGGCAACTGGGTTGGCGACAGGATCAGCACGGCCCAGCCGCCAGCATCCTTCCACGCCGACTCGAATTTGCTGAAGTCCATCAACCGCCGACGCTCCATACCTGAACGCAGCAACACCGTGCCTTTGGCGCGGTTGTAACCCACCAGCATCGCGTAGCGCGGCTCGGACCACAGGGTGCCGTCGCTAAATCGCAGCATCACCGGGTAGCCGGCTGCCACTTGAGTCAGCAACGCAGACAGGGATTTGTCCAGCGGGTACACCATCAGCCCGTAACCCGCCGCAAGCTGCTCGATATTAGATTGCAATGAGGCTTCGGCACCCGGTAACTGCAGCGGTTTGACCAAAAGTCCGGGGGTGATGCGGACTCTTTGCTCACTGAGCATGCCCGCCAATATTTGCGGGGCACCCTGGTTGGCATTGCCGCGGAAAAACGGCACGCCATTGAGCTCTACCCGTTCTGGCAAGCGTCGAAACTCAGGGGGTTCGACACTGGCGCAGCCCACCATCGCTAACGCAAACACCCCCATCAGCCACAGCCGCGCCGATTTTGCCCCTGTCACTGCCCGCATATTGCCTCGCTCTTAATAAACGCCAGACCTCAAAGTCCGCCATGACCGTCAATCATAGGGCGCCAATAATGCGAGGTATAGCCTTAAGCCACAGCCCAATGGCTGATATAGAGCGAATCGATTAGCCCTACACGACCTTCGGTCAATAGACTGCAACATCGCACAGGCTAGACTGTCATCTGCTTAGCGTGTGTTTGAGCCCGTAGGGGGCAAAGGAGGCACTGATGAGCCCGATACTCACTATTTTTCTGCTGATTGCCGGTTGGCTGGCCGTTGCTGGCGCCATGCTCTGGGGCCTGATGCGTATTAGCCGCCATCATCACCCGCAGGTGCAGGCAAAACCGCAAGATATCCCTGAAAAACCGGTAGCTGGCGCAGCAAGCGCACATTGAACCCACAAAAAAGCCGTCCACCCCAAAGAGAGTGGACGGCTTTTTAACATCAACCTGCGTTTACTTGATCAGCGCAGCCTGACGCCTTTCCCGGATCTGACGCGCCACAATGTTGAGTGTTTCAACCGTGGCCGAGAACGCCATCGCTGCATACACGTAACCTTTCGGCACATGGGCACCGAACCCTTCAGCGATCAAGGTCATGCCGATCATGATCAGGAAGGCCAGGGCCAGCATCACTACGGTCGGGTTGTCGTTGATGAACTTGGCCAGAGGCTCCGAAGCCAGCAACATCACCATCACCGCCACCACCACTGCAATCACCATGATCGGCAAGTGCTCGGTCATGCCCACCGCCGTAATGATGCTGTCGATGGAAAACACCAGGTCAAGCATGAGGATCTGGCCGATGGCAGCGGCAAAGCCCAAGGTGACTTTCGACGACACGCTGTCGGCTTTTTCTTCCACTTGCGGAGTCATGCTGTGGTGGATTTCGCTGGTGGCCTTCCACACCAGAAACAGACCACCGGCAATCAGGATCATGTCCTTCCACGAGAAGGCCTTGCCCAGCACTTCAAATACCGGCGTGGTCAGTTGCACGATGTAGGCAATGGTACCCAGCAAGCCCAGACGCAGGATCAGCGCCATGCCGATACCAATACGGCGTGCCTTGGTGCGGTATTGCTCAGGCAGTTTGTTGGTCAAAATCGAGATAAAGATCAGGTTATCGATACCCAGCACGATTTCCATCACGATCAACGTGGCTAAAGCGACCCAGGCTGCGGGGCTGGCAGCCAGTTGTAAAAGATATTCCATAGGTGTGTTCGGACTCTGCAGTAAGACCAGTTAAATAGCTTTAGATGAATCTTGCTTTTCTTGCTCAGGCTTTTCTTTTTCAATCAGCCCACCGGTGGCTTCGCTGAGCGCTTGCTCCGCAGCCTTGTGAGTGTCATCAATTGCCTGTTTAGCGGATTCAGCGGTTTTGCTCAGCACCTGTTGCGCGGCTTTTTCAGCCTGGTCGCAACCCGCAATCGCCAGCAAACCTGCCGATAACAGTACGGCTACTGCTGCTTTTTTCATGTTCATGGTCATTTCCCTCTCTAAACCGGCGGCCACCAAAGTGGCTTGCGCATAACGCGGGATTCTAGAGAATCCAACACTTCAGGAAAATTCGTATTTTTAAACGCTATACTTCGGTTTTTACGAAGTGTTGCGACGCTGATGCTTAATTACCGCCAATTGCATTACTTCTGGGTCGTGGCCAAGACCGGCAGCATTGTTCGCGCTTGCGAGCAACTGAACCTCACGCCGCAGACGATCAGCGGGCAAATCAGCCTGCTCGAAGATACCTATGGCCTGCCGTTGTTTCGCCGGGTCGGACGCCAACTGGAGCTGACCGAGACCGGACGCCAGGTGCTGCCTTATGCCGAGCAGATCTTTCAGGTCGGCAGTGAACTGGAAAGCATGCTGCGCATGGCGCCCAAGGAACAACAGATCCTGTTTCGAGTGGGTGTGGCCGACGTGGTGCCCAAGTCGATTGTGTACCGCCTGATTGCTCCGACCATGGAGCTGGATAAACCGATTCGCATCACCTGTCGCGAAGACAAGCTTGACCGGCTACTCGCGGACCTCGCTATTCAGCGTCTTGATTTGGTAATTTCCGACAGCCCTATGCCTTCGCACCTGGATATCAAGGGTTTCAGTCAAAAACTGGGCGAGTGCGGCATCAGTTTTTTTGCCACTGCGACGCTGGCCCAAGACTATGCCGAAAACTTTCCGCATTGCCTGCAAGGCGCGCCGCTACTGATCCCCGGGCCCGAAACCATGCTGCGCAGCCGCTTGTTGCGCTGGCTGGCCGAGCAGCAGATCCAGCCGCGAATCGTGGGGGAATTTGATGACAGCGCGCTAATGCAGGCTTTTGGTCAGTCGGGGATCGGCGTCTTTATCGCACCCAGCGTGATTGCCCAGGAAGTGATGCGTCAGTTTGATGTCGAACTGATCGGCCACACCGAGGCGGTCACCGAATCGTTCTACGCCATTACCGTGGAGCGCAAGATCCGCCACCCCGGCATCGTTGCAATTACCGAGGGGGCACGCCGCGAGTTGTTTACCCCGCGCTAGCACACACTGGCGGCGCCTTGGCAGTCATCAACACCAGCGCCAGCAGAATCGATACCAGGATAAACCCGGCGGCGGCAAACCCCAGGTTACCCAGGCCATAGCTATCGATTACCCGGCCACCCACCATCGCACCCAGGCCGATCCCCAGATTGGCCCCGGCAATGTTCAGCGACGCGGCAAATGCCGGGGCATGGGGGGCAACTTTCATCAGCCGCACATGGCTGACCAGAAACATGGCCGCCTGGGTCACCCCCCAAATGCCCATGGCCGCCGCCAGGCCCAGGGTTGAGTGAATGCTCGGCACCAGCGCCACCAGGCCGCCGATCATAAAGGCACAAAACACCATCGAGGCGATCAGCGGATGGCGATCCACCATGCGCCCGCCCAACGAGTTGCCGATCAGGCCTACGGCGCCAAAGCCCATCAGGCACCACCCCACCAGCATGCCGTCAAAGCCTGCCAGGCGCTCAAGAATATCGGCCAGATAGGTGTAGGCCGTAAACATGCCGCTGAACACCAGAACGGACAACACGATATGGCCAATCATCAATGGGCTGCGCAGCAGGGCAAACTGCGAACTCAGGGTGACGCTTTCTTTCACTGCCCGGGTGACAGGTAAATAGATCCACAGCAACAGCGCCTTGGCCAGGGCGACCACCGCCAGAATACCGAAGGCACTGCGCCAGCCCCAAGCATCCGAGATCAGGGTGCCTACAGGAATGCCAAATACCGTCGCACAAACGATGCCGAACCCGATTTTGGCAATCGCCCGCCCGGCGTAATCCGGGCCTACGATATCCACCGCCGTTTCGCTAGCCAGAGCCCAAAACACCGGCAACCCCAATGCCGGCAGCAGCCGCGCAAAAGCCATCACCCAAATGTTCGGCGCCAGCGCCGCCACGGTGTTGGCGAAGGCGAACATCAGCAAAATCGAGATAAACAGGCGCTTGCGCTGAAAACGCGCAAAGTAGGCGGTCAAAAACGGCCCGAGGGCAGCGACCGTAAAGGCGAACAAAGTCACCAGCAAACCGGCCTGGGGCACGCTGACCTCCAAGTCGCGGGCTATTGAAGGCAGCAGGCCGACGATGACAAATTCGGTGGTGAGCACGGTAAAGCCGGCCGCAGACAGCAGCAGGATGGGCAACAGCATGAATAACTCCAGAGACAACGAGGCCAGCGAAAGCCCGAAAGGCCCGCTGATTTGAAGAAAAGTGGGGGATGAGCAATGGTAACAGAATGCTTCACCTTGAAGCGATGTAACCCGAAACAAGTTCAACCACGGATGTGGCAGATTGCCCCTGCGTAGGAAAGCACCTACACGTCTATGATAAAGTTCGTATCCCGCCGACTTGCGTCGATCAGCCTGCCCGTTTGCCGCCGATCGCCCCACAGTTTTTCAATGCGCTACCCAGAACAACTAGAGAAACCTTTATGACTGACGCTCCACCTACCCTGCTGCAAAAGCTCATGCGCACCAGCCTGGTAACCCAGATTGTGATCGGTCTGATTGCAGGTATTTTGCTGGCATGGCTTGCGCCCTCGGCAGCGCTTTCGGTGGCCTTTATCGGCAAGGTGTTCGTCAGCGCCTTGAAAGCCGTTGCGCCGATTCTCGTGTTTGTACTGGTCATGGCCTCGATTGCCAACCACAAGCACGGCCAGGAAACCCATATCCGCCCGATTCTGGTTCTGTACCTGTTCGGCACCTTTGCTGCTGCTGTCGTGGCCGTTATCGCCAGCATGCTGTTCCCGTCGAATCTGGTACTGGCCACCGAGAACATCGCCATTACCGCCCCCGGGGGTATCAGCGAGGTACTGCAAAGCCTGATGTTGAGTGTGGTCGACAACCCGGTCAGCGCGCTGATGAATGCCAACTTTATCGGCATCCTGGCGTGGGCCATCGGCATGGGCATTGCCATTCGTCATGCCGGCGACACTACCCGCACCGTACTCAATGACCTGTCCAACGGTGTCACCCTGATCGTGCGCGTAGTTATCCGCTTTGCACCGCTGGGCATTTTCGGCCTGGTGGCTGCCACCCTCGCCTCTTCGGGCTTCGGTGCCCTGCTGGGTTATCTGCACCTGCTCACAGTGTTGATTGGCTGCATGCTGTTTGTGGCGCTGGTGGTCAATCCGCTGATTGTGTTCTGGAAGTTGCGTCGCAACCCGTACCCGCTGGTATTTCTGTGCCTGCGCGAAAGCGGGATTACCGCGTTTTTCACCCGCAGTTCGGCGGCCAACATTCCGGTGAACATGGCGTTGAGCGAGCGTCTGGGCCTGCATGAAGACACCTACTCGGTGTCCATCCCGCTGGGGGCCACCATCAATATGGCGGGCGCGGCGATTACCATCACCGTGTTGAGCCTGGCTGCCGTGCATACACTGGGGATTGCGGTCGATATTCCGACTGCTATTTTGCTGAGTGTGGTTGCAGCCATTTGCGCCTGCGGCGCATCGGGTGTGGCGGGCGGTTCGCTGCTGTTGATTCCGCTGGCGTGCAGCCTGTTCGGCATCCCGAGCGAGATTGCCATGCAGGTGGTGGCCGTGGGCTTCATTATCGGCATCCTGCAGGACTCGGCGGAAACCGCGCTCAACTCCTCCACCGACGTACTCTTTACTGCGGCGGCCTGTATGGCCCAGGAAGACAAGCCCCTGCAACAGGGCTGAGGCCATGTGGGCGGGCAAGCCTGCGATGCTTACAACTCGGTCTGTCTAAATAACCGGGGCGCTACCATCGCGAGCAAGCCCGCTCCCACAGTAGGTCAGGCCAGCACCTGACGTTGAGGGTGCCAATGAACCTGTGGGAGCTGGCTTGCCTGCGATGCTTACAACCCGGTATGTCTAAATAACCGGGGCGCTGCCATCGCGAGCAAGCCCGCTCCCACAGTGGGTCTGGCCAGCACCTGGCGTTGAGGGTGTCAATGAACCTGTGGGAGCTGGCTTGCCTGCGATGCTTACAACCCGGTAGGTCTGAATGACCAAGGCGCTGACACAGTGCGCTTGATTAGAACGCACCCATGTAGTCACGCTTGCCGATCTCAACACCATTGTGGCGCAGGATCGCGTAAGCCGTGGTCACATGGAAGAAGAACTGCGGCAGGCCGTAGGTCAGCAGGTAAGCCTGGCCCGTGAAGCGTTTTTCTTTAGGCGTGCCCTGACGGGTGATGATTTCGATGCCTTCCTTGCCATCGATTTGCTCTGGCTTGATCCCGTCGACAAACGCCAGCACTTTGCTGATCAAGGCTTGCAGGTCGGCAAAGGTCACTTCGCTGTCGTCATATTTTGGCAATTCGATTTCAGCCAGACGGCCCGAAACACCCTTGGTGAAATCAACGGCGATTTGCACCTGACGCACCAGCGGGAACATGTCCGGGGCCAGGCGCGCCTGCAAAAACACGCTCGGGTCGATGTTCTTGGCCGTTGCGTGAGCTTCAGCCTTGGCCAGCACACCGCTCAGGGCGTTGAGCATTTGTTTGAACACTGGAACGGAAGCGGCGTACAGAGAGATAGTCATGGAAGTCTCGACAGTCTGTGGGCAGGAATGCAATGTGCGCCGATTATAGACACGCCAGCGCCCATCTGGTGTATGAAGATCAACCCCAAGCTCAGCCCCTGGACACCCATATGCCCTCCGCTCATCCCTCTACAGCTCCAGCAGCGGACCCGACCCAGGCGCTCTATCGCAAAATCACCCGCAAACTCATTCCCTTTCTCTGCTTCTGTTATCTGGCCGCTTATCTGGACCGGATCAATATCGGCTTCGCTAAATTGCAGATGCTAGGTGACCTGCAGTTCAGCGAAACGGCATTTGGCCTGGGGGCGGGGCTGTTTTTTGTCGGCTATATCCTGTTCGAGGTACCCAGCAATCTGCTTCTGGAGAAAGTCGGCGCCAGGGTCTGGATAGCCCGGATCATGATCAGCTGGGGCCTGCTTTCGGCCTGCACCCTGCTGGTCACCACGCCTGCCCAGTTCTATGTTGTACGCTTTCTGCTGGGGGTGGCCGAAGCCGGTTTTCTGCCCGGGGTGCTGTATTACCTGACCACCTGGTTCCCGACCCAGCGACGGGGCCGCATCATTGCCCTGTTTATGATCGGCATGCCGCTGTCCAGTGTCGTTGGCGGGCCACTGTCGGGCTGGATCATGGTCGCCTTCGACAATACGGCGGGGCTGCGCGGCTGGCAGTGGCTGTTTGTGCTTGAGGCGATCCCCAGCGTACTGCTGGGCATCCTGACCTTTTGGGTTCTGCCAGACAGCCATCACACGGCAAAATGGCTGAACGCCGACGAAAAAGCGTTACTGGAACAGCAACTGCACCAGGACAACGCCGAAGGCCAGAACAGCAAGCACAGTTTTCGCGACGGGTTCTTTAACCTCAAGATCTGGATGCTGGGGGGTATCGACTTCTCCATCCTGCTTAGCGCCTACGCAATGGCATTCTGGATGCCGACGTTTATCCGTAACGCCGGTGTGGCCGACAACTTCCATATTGGCCTGCTCACCGCCCTGCCCAGCGTTGCAGCCCTGATCGGCATGCTAATGATTGGCGCCAGCAGCGACCACCATCGAGAACGCCGCTGGCATATCATTGTGCCCTTTATGATTGGCGCGGCCGCGATGGCAGCCAGCACTTTTTTCAGCGACAACCTGCTTGTGATCGTTTTTCTGTTTGCCATTGCCTCGGCCGCCATCATTGGCGCCGTACCGGTGTTTTTCAGCTTGCCGGCCACCTTTCTCAAGGGCCGTGCTGCCGCTACCGGCTTCGCCCTCGCGTGTTCGCTGGCCAATATCGCAGGGCTGGTGAGCAATTCCCTGATGGGTATCGCCATCGACGTAACGGGCAGCAGTTCCGGCGCGTTGTGGTTCTTCGCCAGTTGCCTGCTAGTGAGCTGCCTGCTGGTGATCGCGCTGCCTGCCAAAGTGGTTAACCGCTGACACGCAAAAAGACTCTCTGCCACAGACGGGGCGACATGCCAGTCGCTCTACCGCGCAAAAAACACCACAATGGTCGCTGGCAACGGTTACTCAAATTGGAGATGAAAATGGACGTTCCCGCTGATCAGTTCTCAGAACAGGTACCAAACGATGCTGACGCAGGACCTCTGCTCAACAGTACCGAGATCCGTATTCTCGGCTCCCTAATCGAGAAACAGGCCACCAACCCGGAAACCTACCCGCTGACGCTCAATGCCCTGGTGCTGGCGTGCAACCAGAAAACCAGCCGCGAGCCGGTGCTCAACCTGACCCAGGGCCAGGTCGGGCAAAGCCTGCGCGCCCTCGAAGGGCGTGGCTTTACCCGCCTGGTGATGGGCAGCCGCGCTGATCGCTGGGAACACAAGGTCGACAAGGCGCTGGAGCTGGTGCCTGCGCAAGTGGTGTTGCTGGGCCTGCTGTTCCTGCGCGGTCCGCAAACCCTCAACGAGTTGCTGACCCGCAGTTCGCGCATGCACGACTTTGAAGACACCGAACAGGTCCAGCATCAGCTTGAACGCCTGATTGCCCGTGATCTGGCCCTGCTGGTACCGCGTCAGAGCGGCCAACGCGAAGACCGTTACATGCACGCCCTGGGCGACCCGGCCGATATCGAAACCATCATGACTGCACGCCAGCAACCTGCAGAACGCTCAAGCGCGCAGGCAGTCTCGATAGAGCGTTTCGAAGCCCTTGAGGCGCGCATTGCAGCCCTCGAAGCCCGTCTGGCAGAGCTGGAGTAAAAGCGTTTTGGGGGCGAGCTCACTCGCCCCCAATCGCCATCAGCTGCGCGCGAATGCCACGGCCGCCTGGAACTGCTCGGCGGTGGGCCGCACACCGGTGTACAGCACAAACTGCTCCAGGGCCTGAATGGCAATAACCTCAAGCCCGGTGATGACCTGCTTGCCCTGGGCACGACCGCGCACGATCAGGGGTGTTTCAACCGGGATCGCCACCACGTCGAAGATAATATCCGCACGATCAATGGCATCTGCCTCGAAAGCCAGATCATCGGCCTCGGCCCCGCCCGCCATACCCACCGGTGTAACATTGATCAGCATGTGCGGCCTGCGCTCGCCCAGCTCAGGCTGCCATTCATAACCGCAACTTGCCGCCAGCGCCGCCCCTGTTGCCTCGTTGCGCGCAACGATCAGGCCATTGCGATAACCGCCATCGCGCAGGGCCGATGCCACCGCCTTGGCCATGCCGCCACTGCCGCGCAGGGCAAAGGTCGTGTCTTTGGGTACTTTATGGCTGCCCAGCAGTTGGGCAATGGCTATGTAGTCGGTGTTATAGGCCTTGAGGTGGCCGTCGGTGTTGACGATGGTGTTGATCGAGGCAATGGCCCGGGCTGACGTGTCCAGTTCGTCCACCAGCTCGATGCAGGCCTCCTTGAACGGCATCGACACGCCGCAACCACGAATGCCCAATGCCCGGATACCAGTCACTGCGCCCGCCAGATCCTTGCTGCTGAATGCCTTGTAGTAAAAGTTCAAGCCCAGTTGTTCGTATAGATGATTATGAAAACGCAGCCCGAAATTACCCGGTCGACCCGACAACGATATGCACAGTCGGGTGTCTTTGTCCGGATTCATTTGCATGCTCATCTCCTTGCTGAATGCTTTTAGATGGACGGCACAAGCCGTACCGGGAGTTTTGTTGGATCATAGTGGAGCGCCAACGCTGAATCGTCTCAGCGCCCGCAGACCTTACACAAAATTTACCCGGGCGCTTCGCAGTTTTTAAAATAAATACGGTCTTAATGTTATCCCCGGGTTTAACTGCGGTCTGGTGCAGGCCGAATCGTCGGGGCGGGAATTCGAGGAATCGTCATGATGCGTAGCATCCCCAAAATCGCTTTGCTTATCGGCACCCTAGCTGTTGCAGGGCAGGCATCGGCCCATGGTGGCTGGGGCCCCGGGCCTGCAATTTTTGGCGCGGTGGTGGGTGCCGCGGTGGTTGGCTCGGTTATCGCTGGCCACGAACAGCGCCCGGTGTATGTGCAGCAACCGGTGTATGTGCAGCCACAGCCGGTTTACGTACAGGCCCCACCTGTTTATTACCAACCGCAACCGGTGTATGTCCAGCCGCCCCAGCCCGTTTACTATCAGGGCTACTACGGTCGACCGCAACCGGTGTACTACGGTCCGCCACGGGGTTACTACGGCCCGCCGCGCTGGTAACCGGTGCTGGCAGCCGGCAGGCTTGGACAGCTGCCGGTAGGTCCGGATAGATCATGTGAATGTCGCGGACAAGACACCGTAACGCCCCGGACTGCGGCATCATGCAGCTTGGCTGGCGCAACAATCGGCACATTCATAAAAACAAGGACGACCTTTATGCCTACACAAAACCCGCACCATATCGTCGGGCTCTGCACCTCCAGCAAGGTGTACAACACTCTGACCGAGCTCAAGCAGCTCGAAGGTCACCGCACCGCCAAACTGCTATCCCTGCTGACCCAGCACCTGGTTCGCGAAGGGCTGCTGAGTGATCAGGAAGTGATGCACATGCTCGATCAGGTGGTTGACTGACACCTCATCGACATCAATGACCACTATCACGCGCAATGATTTCTTGCGCAGCGGCACAGCCCGTAAGGTAGCGCCATTGTTGAAGGAGGTCTGTATGCCCAAGATTCATGTCATGTCGGTGATCGGCAGTGCCGTTCCCGCCCCGCTGCGTGCCGACGGCCTGCTCGCATGCTGGTATGTGGTCAGTGACGGCGTTGCCGTCAGCGGCCCGTTTACCTCGCGCGCCGCCGCCCAGCTCAAAGCCACCAGCGAAACAGATAAAACAGCGCCACACTCAACGCGACACTGAGCAGCACATTGCGGCTCCACAGCATCAGCCCGATGGCGCACAATCCGGCCAGCAGGTAGGGGTTGGCCAGGCTCAGATCCAGCTGATGGTCCTTGACGAAAATGATCGGCCCGCAAATCGCCGTCAGCATCCCCGGTACGGCAAAGCCCAAAAACTCCTTCACCCCTCGATTCAGGCGAATCGGCAAGCGTGGTTCCAGAAACAGGTAGCGGTTGAAAAACAGGATCAACGTCATCCCGCCAATAATTGCCCAGATCATGCCCAGTACCCTCCCAGCCGCTTGCAGGCATAGCCCGCGACCATACCCGCCAACCCGGCCAGCACAATCGCCGACTCCCACTGCCAGTGACTGAACACCACCACCGTGAACAAAGAGACCGCCACGCAGACCACGGTCGGGATATTGCGCACCACCGGGGTAATCAACGCGATAAAGGTGGCCGCGATCGAGAACTCCAGCCCTAGCTGATCCAGCCCCGGGATGCTCTTGCCCAGCACCACGCCCAGCAGGGTGAAAATATTCCAGCCCACATACATGCACAGCCCCACACCCAGGGCATACCAGCGATTGAAGGTGTTCTGGTCGAAGGGGCTGACCAGGGCAAAGAACTCATCGGTGAGCAAAAAGCCCAGCCCGAAGCGCCATTTGGGCTCGAGCGGCGCCACCAGAGGGCGCAAGTGCATGGCATAGAGCAAGTGTTGCGAGGTCAGCAGCAAGGTGGTGACCAGAATCGAAATCGCACTGGCACCGCCCTTGATCATGCCAATGGCAACCAGTTGCGCCGCACCGGCAAACACAAACAGTGACAGCCCCTGGCTTTGCGCGGGGGTCAGCTGGGCATCGATTGCGGTGGAACCGGCCAGCAGCCCCCAGGGGGCACACGCCAGGGTCAGCGGCAGGCAGGCAATTGCGCCGCGCATAAACGCGGTTCGAGCAAGGGCATCAGGCATCAAAAACATTCCGGCAGTAAGCAGCGGCAAAGGGTCGCAACATCAGGGTAAAAAGTCTTGAACGATCTTGCTCTGCTGCCCTCATAACTTGACGCGGACCGCGTGAAAACAGCCCGCCGCGTTTGACGAGAGAGCAAACCTGGTCTTTAGTCAGCCGCATTCAAGAGACGTTAATTCCGATCAACCGCTGCCACGAGGAACCACCATGAAAGACCTGAAATCCGCCAAGGAAAGCAGAAAGGCCGATCTGCGGACACCTACGGCACTGAGCGAAAAAGCCTGTATCGATATCGCAGCCGAAGTGAACGCGCTGCTCGCAGACACCTTCGCCATCTACATGAAGACCAAGAATTTCCACTGGCACATGTCCGGCCCGCACTTCCGTGATTTCCACCTGCTGCTCGACGAGCAGGCTGACCAGATCTACGCGACCACCGATGCCATCGCCGAGCGTGTGCGCAAGCTGGGGCGCACCACAATCCGCTCCATCGGCCACATCAAGAAGCTGCAACGCCTGCTGGACAACGACGCCGACTTCGTGACGCCGGAAGACATGCTGGCAGAACTGCGCGAAGACAATATCCAGCTGGCCGCCTATATGCGTGAGACTCACGACATGTGCTCCGAGCTGGGCGATGTGGCGACTACCAGCCTGCTGGAAAACTGGATCGACGAGGCCGAGCGCCGCGTGTGGTTCCTGTTTGAGTCGTCGCGTACCAAATAACCCCTGCGTAGCAGCTGCCGAAGGAACGAGGCTGCGTTCGATTGCGAAGCGATCGTAAAACCTGAGCATGCGGTTTATCTGTAAAAACCTGTGTTCTGACTTTACGACGGCTTCGCCGCCGGACGCAGCCTTGTTCCTGCGCCAGCTGCTACGATCACGAGCACCCGCAGAACCATGAATTTTGTTTCACAGTCTTCGAACGCAACGAGCGGTATATTCGCTGCGCTCATTGCTCATTCAATGAACCCCTTGCCCGCACCTCCCCTGCGGGCTTTTTTTCGCCTGTCAAACGCCCTGCCTGAACACCAGCGCCTTGAGGCCGCACTCGACATCGGCGTCCGGGAACTCCGGCGGGTTGTCCAGGCGCTGAACAAAACGCAGGCTCGGCGCATCACGGGTCACGCCATCGATCAAAAAGTCCGAACCCAGTGCCGGGTCATTCATGCACGCCAGTACTGTGCCATTTTCACTGAGCAACTCCGGCAGGCGGCGCACCACGCGCTGGTAGTCCTTGGTCAGCAAAAAGCTGCCTTTCTGAAATGACGGCGGATCGATGATCACCAGATCGTAAGGGCCGGTGCTTTTCACCTTGCCCCAGGACTTGAACAGCTCATGACCCAGAAACGTCACCTTGCTCATGTCATGCCCGTTCAGGCGATGGTTGTCGCGGCCACGGCTCAGGGCCGCACGGGACATGTCGAGGTTGACCACATGCTGGGCGCCGCCTTCTATGGCGGCCACTGAAAAACCGCAGGTATAGGCAAACAGGTTCAACACTCGCTTGCCCCCGGCATTGGCCCTTACCCAGTCACGACCATAACGCATGTCCAGGAACAGGCCGTTGTTCTGTTTGCGGCCCAGGTCCACGCGATAGCGCAATCCGCCTTCAGTCAGCGTCCACTCGTCAATTGCCTCGCCCACCAGCCACTCGGTGTCGCTTTGCAGCGTATAGCGATGTTGCAGCACCAGTGTGTGTGCACCGCTGGCCTGCCACGCGGCTGACTGAACAATGGCCTGCAGCAGTTGCTTGAGTGCAGCCAGTTGCAGGGCCTCGGGCTCCTTGAACAGAGAAACCAGCACCACGCCTTGCAACCAGTCCACCGTCAACTGCTCAAGCCCGGGCCAGCAACGTCCACGCCCATGGAACAAACGCCGGGTTTCAGCAGGCACAGCCTGCAGTGCAGTCAATAAGTGCTGGTGCAGGGTGGTTAACGCTTCAGGAGTCATCAGGCCGACCGGTCAATTTCAAGGGGCCGGCATTTTACACAATTGCACTGCCCTGCCTAATCGGCACAGTGGAAATACTTGTTAATACAGAGGGCAATATTATCGTTTTACAATAATTTTTTATCGCAATACGATAGTTTAACTGCGCAGGGCAATACGCTTTCCCTGGGCGGATTCCGGGCTTTTTACAACCACAAGCAGAACCAGAAGGACTGTTCGATGAAAACCGATCCCCTTGCCAATCGCAGCCGCATCCTGGCCACAACCACGCTGGCACTTGTCGCGGGTATGTTGCTGGCCAATATCGCTTACTGGATTTTCCCCAACGCCATAGGCACTTATGTGGGCGGGTTCAACCTGAGCGCCATGACCGAAACACTGCAGGCCGACATCCCGTTGATGCCCTGGTGGCAGGTTGCTGGTGCCATAACCCTGTCCAGCATCCCCCTGCTGATACTCGCCAAAGGCTTGCTAGCCCTGCGCAGCCTGTTTCTGGCCTACAGCAATGGCGAGTATTTCTCGACCGAATCTGCCGAGTTGCTGGGTAAAGTGGGTAAAAGCGTTTCTATATGGGTGCTGGCCAGCCTCCTGTTAACCCCGGTCATGAGTGTCTGGGTCACCATTTTGCGGCCTGCGGGCGAGCGCTTGCTCACGATCAGCTTCGAGCCGTCGCATCTTGTTGCCTTGTTCCTCTCGGCTTCCCTTATGATCATCGCCCGCAGCCTGTACAAGGCGTGTTCGTTGGCGCGGGAAAATCAGCAGTTCGTTTAAGAGGCCAAAATGCCGATCGAGATCAAGCTGGACGTCATGCTGGCCATGCGCAAGGTCAAATCCAAGGACCTGGCGCACAGGGTGGGCATTACCGAGCAGAACCTGTCACTGCTCAAGCAAGGGAAAGTAAAGGGCATCAGGCTGGCAACCCTGGAAGCCATTTGCATCGCACTGGATTGTCAGCCGGGGGACTTGCTGCATTATCAACCGGAATCGTAAGCACGCACGCCTGCGAGGCCAAGCCCTCGCAGGCGGCGCACCAGGCTCTGCCTGCCTGCACTTCAAAGCCTCCAGTCCGTTCAGCCAACCAACAGCATCCTCCTGCTAGGCTCGCCGCGGCACCCAACCTTTTTACCGGTATATTCGGATTTTCTCTGACAAACCTCTGCAAAATCAGGCATTTCTGCCGCCACTGATCCATACTGACTAAATGTAACGTCATGTGTATAACAGCCGTTGCAGCCCGGTACTTCCCAACCCTTCTTGAGTCATTCTGCGTGAAAATTCATCTTTCCATTTTGAGCCTGTGTTTAGTTCTGGCAGGCACCAGTGCTTCTTCAATCGCCGCAGCGGCTGAAAGCACTTCGGCCCCACGGGATACCTCGCAACTGCACATCGCCTCAGGCAGTGCGCTGCTGATCGACCTGCAAACCAACAAAGTGATTTTTGCCAGCAACCCTGACGCCATCGTGCCAATTGCCTCCGTCACCAAATTGATGACCGCCATGGTAGTGCTGGATGCCAAGCAGTCGATGGACGAATCCATTTCGGTCAATATCAGCGACACCCCGGAGATGAAGGGCGTGTTTTCGCGGGTAAAAATCGGCAGCGAGCTGTCGCGTCACGAAATGATGCTGATCACCCTGATGTCTTCGGAAAACCGGGCAGCCGCCAGCCTTGCCCACCACTATCCGGGGGGTTATGTAGCCTTTATCGCGGCGATGAATGCCAAGGCCAAAAGCCTGGGCATGATGAGCACTCACTATGTTGAGCCGACCGGGTTGTCGATCCACAACGTATCCACTGCCCGCGACCTGAGCAAGCTGCTGGCAGCGGCGCGGCATTACCCGATGCTCAGCCAGTTGAGCACCACCAAGGAAAAGACCGTGGCGTTCCGCAAACCCAACTACAGCCTGGGTTTCAGCAACACCGATCACCTGGTCAGAAAAGACAAATGGAATATCAAGATCACCAAGACCGGCTTTACCAATCAGGCCGGTCATTGCCTGGTGCTGGTCACTGAAATGGGTGGGCGCCCGGTGTCCCTGGTCATTCTGGATGCCTTTGGCAAGTACACCCACTTCGCCGATGCCGGTCGAATTCGCAACTGGGTGGAAACCGGTAAAAGTGGCGGTGTGCCCGACGTAGCCCTGCGCTACAAAGCCGAAAAAAACCTGCAGAAAAACCAGCTGACAGCAGGTCAGGCGGGTAAGTGAAGAAGTACGGGTGAGATGAAATGCAGGCACTTGCCCCGGGGAGAGGATCGGGGACAAATGCCTGCGTACTGCTCGTTACAAACTGCGGATAGAAAGAACCCCGTCACCTGGACGGGGTTCTTGCCTGGCACATGCTCAGATCAGTTTTGCAGAGCAGGCTGCGAATCCCCATTGATCGGGATGCGTTTGGCTTTTGCCTCTTCCGGCACCACCCGCTGCAGGTCGATGCTCAGCAAACCATTGCTCAGGTTTGCGCCTTTGATCTCGATATGATCATCAAGGCGGAAGGACAATTTGAATGCCCGCTGTGCAATACCTTGATGCAAGAAGGTCACGCCTTCTTCGCTGGTGCTTTCGCGTTTGCTGCCGCTGACGCTCAGCACACCTTTCTCTACTTGCAGGTCCAGATCATCTTGCTGGAAGCCTGCAGCTGCTACCACGATGCGGTAGCTGTCCTCACCCCGTTTTTCAACGTTGTAAGGTGGGTAGCCGCCGCTTGAATCGTTGCGCAGTGCGGTTTCAAACAAATCACTAAAACGGTCAAAGCCGACAGAATTACGGAACAGTGGCGCCATTGAAAAAGCGTTGCTCATAATTTCATCCTCCTGATTTCAGCGAGATTTTGTTACGCGACCCGGTTTCGGCATCGCGTACCCCTTAGATAGGGACCGTCAAAACCATTTCAAGGCTTTTTTTGAAATTTTTTTCAGACGCTTCAAGCCACATCGACAGGCGGGTTGTTGACCATGTGCCGGACCTTCTCACAGTCTGTTTCACGACGCATGGCATTGAACAACACCACCGCTTCAGGATAGTTGCGGGTCAACATTGCCAGCCACTGCTTGAGCCGCCCCGGTGCCGAGCGCGGGGTCAGCTGGGCCTCGGCCTGGGCCCAGAAGTCGCGGATCATGGGCTGCAAATCGGCCCAGGTCATCGGCACTACCTCAACACCGGCGCGGGCAGCGGCAATTTGCGCGGCCAGATCGGGGCGCGACACCAGACCACGGCCGAGCATAATGTCTTCAGCGCCACTGATTTCGCGGCAACGACGCCAATCTTCAACCGACCAGATATCGCCATTGGCAA
Organism: Pseudomonas sp. FSL R10-1339; assembly: GCF_009600545.1. Classification (NCBI taxonomy): domain Bacteria; kingdom Pseudomonadati; phylum Pseudomonadota; class Gammaproteobacteria; order Pseudomonadales; family Pseudomonadaceae; genus Pseudomonas; species Pseudomonas sp. FSL R10-1339. Next base: position 31,836 of record NZ_WIVQ01000045.1, read on the forward strand.
ACACCGGCACCTTGACCGCTTCCTGCACCTGGGCAATGTATTCCCAATGCGCAGGCGGCTTGTAGCCATCCATTTTGGTCCGCGCATGCACCACGATCTGGCTGGCGCCGCCTTCGGCCAGGGCGATTGCGCACTCATTGGCGCTGTCGGGCGTGTCGAAGCCCAGGCGCATCTTGGCGGTGACCGGAATATGCGCAGGCACGGTGCGACGCACTTGCAGCAAGATGGCGTGCAGCAGTTCGGGCTCCTTGAGCAACACTGCCCCGCCACGGGACTTGTTCACGGTCTTGGCCGGACAACCAAAATTGAGGTCGATCACCCCGCTGCCCAGCTCACAGGCCAATGCCGCGTTATCGGCCAGGCACGCCGGGTCCGAGCCCAGCAACTGCACGCGCAGCGGCACGCCGGAACGCGTTTGCGCACCGTGCTGCAACTCGGGAGCGAGTTTATGGAAGTAGGCTTCGGGCAAAAGCCGTTCGGTGACCCGAATAAATTCGGTCACGCACCAATCAATACCGCCGGTGCGGGTCAGGACATCACGCAGGATGTTGTCGACCAACCCCTCCATCGGCGCCAAAGCAATTTGCATGGGTGACTCTCATGAAAAACGTGCGGCAGTTTACGCGGTTCTGCGGGCAATCGGTATGCGCAGGCGCTGACGGTCAGGCCGTCACGACAGCCGGGCCATAACCGTCAAGGAACTCGGGCGGCAGGCGCCTGGCCTTGCCCGTGGACAGTTCGATGCAGACAAAGGTGGTTTGGGCACGCAACAGGGTCACACCATCGCAGGGGCGCACCAATTGAAAGTGACGGGTCATGCGCAGGCGCTGGTCACAATCGACAATCCAGGTGGCTAGCTGCAGCTCATCGCCTTCGTAGGCGCTGGCAAGATAGTCGATTTCATGACGGGAGACCGCCATGGCGCGGTCGAGGCGACGGTACTCGGTGAGGTCCAGCCCCAGGCGCTGCGAGTGGCGCCAGGCACAACGTTCCAGCCAGACCACATAGGACGCGTTATTGGCATGACCAAACCCGTCAATGTCTTCGGCCTGCACCTGCAGGTCAATGATAAACGGCGCTGCCAAATCCCAACTCATGCCTTGTCTCCCTGTACATAAATAAGGAGCGCAGTGTAACGCAGAGGGGGCGACGGGAAACTTGAAGAGCTGGAATTAAAAAACTGCAGACAAACAAAAGGGTCATTCAATAATCGAATGACCCTTATAAATCCCGCAAAGCGGGTAATCGTGGCGTCCCCTAGGGGACTCGAACCCCTGTTACCGCCGTGAAAGGGCGGTGTCCTAGGCCACTAGACGAAGGGGACACAAACC
>NZ_WIVQ01000046.1:0-32660 GCF_009600545.1 Pseudomonas sp. FSL R10-1339
AAGAAACCTGGTCGAGCGGGCGCGGCCCGGCGTCCAACAACGGCCTGTGCGCCTACACGCCTTCACGGGGCGTGATTTCGGTACGTGGCAACTGGCCGCTGACGCCGACCATGGACGTGGTGGTGCCCTTTGCCCGCACCATGGCCGACTTGCTCGAAGTGCTCGATGTGGTCGTCGCTGAAGATACTGATACCCGTGGAGACCTGTGGCGCCTGCAGCCCTGGGTACCGATTCCGAGTGTGGCTTCGGTGCGGCCGGCCTCCTATGCACAACTCAATGCCGGCAGCGAAACGCTGGCCGGCAAACGCTTTGGCGTACCGCGCATGTATATCAATGCCGACCCCGAGGCCGGCACATCCGAAGCACCGGGCATCGGCGGCCCCACCGGGCAACGCATCATCACCCGTGCCTCGGTGATCGACCTGTGGCAAGCCGCGCGCAAGGCCATCGAAGCCCAGGGCGGCGAAGTGATTGAAGTGGACTTCCCGCTGGTTTCCAACTGCGAAGGCGATCGCCCCGGCGCGCCAACCGTGTTCACCCGCGGGCTGGTGTCCAAAGAGTTTATGCATGACGAGCTTTGGGAATTGTCCGCGTGGGCATTCGATGATTTCCTGCGCGCCAACGGTGACCCTAAACTCAACCGGTTGGCCGACGTTGATGGGCCGCTGATTTTCCCTCACGACCCGGGCACCCTGCCCAACCGTGAAGACGAACTGGCGGCAGGCATGGACGAATACGTGCGCATGGCCCAGCGCGGCATTACCCCGTGGGATCAGATCAGTAGCGTGCCAGACGGTCTGCGCGGCCTTGAAAAAACCCGGCGCATCGACCTGGAAGACTGGATGGACCGCCTGGGACTGGATGCCGTGCTGTTCCCGACCGTGGCCGATGTGGCCCCGGCAGATGCGGATGTGAACCCGGCGTCGGCGGATATCGCCTGGAGCAACGGCGTGTGGGTGGCCAACGGCAACCTGGCCATCCGCCATCTGGGCGTACCGACCGTGACCGTGCCCATGGGCGTGATGGCCGACATCGGCATGCCGGTGGGGCTGACGTTTGCCGGTCGCGCCTATGACGATTCGGCGTTGCTGCGCTTTGCTTCGGCATTTGAGGCAACCGGCAGCAAACGCATGATCCCGCCGCGTACACCAGCGTTGAGGTGATGGCATGGGCGGGATCTGTGAGCAGCGCCGCTCATAGGTCCCGCCCTCACACCGGGTGGTAAAAACACCCCGCAATTCCTGTGGGAGCGAGCCTGCTCGCGAAGACATCCCCATTGCCCGAAAGACCGCGTCGCCTGCATCGCGAGCAGGCTCGCTCCCACATTACCCGCCCCCGCACCCGCTCCTGATCGACTCTCCAGACTCCAGCAAATCTTCTCCCCTGCCAGCCCCCGGTCACAATCGACAACATCACTGCATTTTTAGTTGTATACAATAATAACCAATTCTGGTTACATCATTGCACGCCTACGACTCCGGCAATCGCCGCTGCGTATTGCGATGGTCAAACACCATGCAGCTTGCACAGCCGCTTCAATTCAACGCGCCTTACCGGCGCATGTCATCGCGTATTCACTGCGCCCATGGGTGTGCCAGTGAACCGACTGCCCCTGCCCAGCCATGCTGCATCCGGCTGCCAGGGCTTGGCTCAAGCCGAAAACCGATGCCTGCAACCGCATCACGTTGAAAGCAAACTCCAAACGGAAGAGGAATACCCATGGCAAAGACTTTACTGGTCAAGAACGCAGAACTGCTGGTCACAATGGATGGTGAACGCAGGGAAATCCGGCGCGGCGGCCTGTTTATCGAAGACAACCTGATCAAGCAGGTCGGCCCCAGCGAATCCCTGCCGCAACAGGCCGACGTGATTCTGGACATGACCGGCAAGGTGGTTATCCCGGGGCTGATCAACACCCACCACCATATGTACCAGAGCCTGACCCGCGTTGTACCGGCAGCCCAGGACGGCGAGCTGTTCAATTGGCTCAACAACTTGTATCCAATCTGGGCGCGACTCACGCCGGAAATGATCGCGGTTTCGACCCAGACGGCGATGGCCGAGCTGATTCTCTCTGGCTGCACCACTTCCAGTGACCATCTGTATATCTACCCCAACGGCTGCAAGCTGGACGACAGCATCCATGCCGCTGCAGAGATCGGCATGCGCTTTCACGCCGCACGCGGGAGCATGAGCGTGGGCCGTAGCCAGGGCGGCTTGCCGCCCGACTCGGTGGTTGAGAAAGAAAGCCATATTCTCAAAGAGTCCCAGCGTCTGATCGAGGACTACCACGACCCCCGCCATGGCTCGATGCTGCGCATGGTCGTGGCGCCCTGCTCGCCCTTCTCGGTCAGCCGCGACCTGATGCGCGAGGCCGCAGTACTCGCCCGCCAGTACGGGGTCTCGCTGCACACCCACCTTGCCGAGAACGTCAGTGACATCGCCTACAGCCGCGAGAAGTTCGGCATGACCCCTGCCGAGTACGCCGAAGACCTGGGCTGGGTCGGCCACGACGTCTGGCACGCCCATTGCGTACAACTCGACCAGCACGGCATCGAGCTGTTCGCCCGCACCGGTACTGGGGTCGCCCACTGCCCGTGCTCGAACATGCGCCTGGCTTCGGGGATCGCGCCGATTCGCAGGATGCGCGACCACGGCGTGCCGGTGGGGTTGGGGGTTGACGGTTCTGCGTCCAACGATGGCGCCAGCATGATTGGTGAAGTACGTCAGGCCCTGCTGTTGCAGCGGGTGGGTTTTGGCCCCGATGCGATGTCCGCCCGCGAGGCGCTGGAAATTGCCACATTGGGGGGCGCCAAGGTGCTTAACCGCAATGATATTGGTGCACTGGCACCGGGCATGGTGGCGGATTTTGTCGCTTTCGACCTTGGCCATCTGGCCTACGCCGGAGCCCATCACGACCCGCTGGCAGCGTTGGTGTTCTGTACCCCGACCCAGGTCCATACCAGCGTGATCAATGGTCGCGTGGTGGTCAGGGATGGCCACCTCACCACCGTCGACCTGCCGCGGGTGCTGGAACGCCACAACCAGTTGGCCCACCAGCTGGTCAGCGGTGAATAACCCCTTCAGGCCGTTGAGTTCCTGACAGGGCTCAACGGATGCAACTGAGAACGTGCTGTTAGACGCATCTAAAATAACAAAAGCGAGCTACTCACCATGACTTCTACCGCTTCCCCTCGTCCAGAAGACGAAAACCTCGGTACTGGCGCCAACCTGGCCTACGGCCTGCAGCACGTCCTGACAATGTATGGGGGCATCATTGCGGTGCCCCTGATCATTGGCCAGGCAGCCGGCCTTTCATCGGCCGACGTTGGCCTGCTGATCGCCGCTTCGCTGTTCGCCGGTGGCCTGGCCACACTGTTGCAGACACTGGGTATCCCTTTCTTTGGCTGTCGCCTGCCGCTGGTGCAGGGGGTGTCCTTCGCCGGTGTCTCCACCATGGTCGCCATCATTGGCGGTGACGGCGCAGGAGGCCTGCCGGTGGTGTTCGGGGCGGTGATCGTGGCTTCCGTGATCGGCTTGCTGATCACACCGCTGTTTTCCAGCATCACCAAGTACTTTCCGCCCCTGGTGACGGGCATCGTCATCACCACCATCGGTCTGACCCTGATGCCGGTCACGGCGCGCTGGGCCATGGGCGGCAACAGTCAGTCACCTGACTTCGGCAGCATGGCCAACATCGGCCTGGCGGCACTCACCCTGGTGCTCGTGCTGCTGCTCAGCAAGCTGGGCAGCGCCAGTATTTCACGCCTGTCGATTCTGCTGGCTATCGTTATCGGCACACTGGTTGCCACGGCCGTGGGCATGACCGACTTCTCCCGGGTGCTGGAAGGCCCGCTGGTCGCATTGCCCGAGGTGCTGCACTTCGGCATGCCCGAGTTCCGCCTCGCAGCCATCCTGTCGATGCTGATCGTGATTATCGTGACCATGGTCGAGACCTCCGCCGATATCCTGGCAGTGGGCGAAATCATCGACACCAAGGTCGACGCCAAACGCCTTGGCAACGGCCTGCGCGCTGACATGATTTCCAGTGCCCTGGCGCCGCTGTTCGGCTCCTTTACCCAGAGCGCCTTTGCACAGAACGTTGGCCTGGTCGCCGTGACCGGTATCAAGAGCCGTTATGTGGTGGCCACCGGCGGCCTGATCCTGGTGACACTGGGGCTGCTGCCGGTGATGGGTCGCCTGGTCGCCGCCGTGCCCACTGCCGTGCTTGGCGGTGCTGGCCTGGTCCTGTTTGGTACCGTCGCCGCCAGCGGCATCCGCACCCTGGCGCAGGTGGACTATCGCAACAACATGAACCTGATCATCGTCGCCACATCGATCGGTTTCGGCATGATCCCCATTGCAGCGCCCAACTTCTACCAGCACTTCCCGACCTGGTTCGAGACCATCTTCCACTCCGGCATCAGCTCGGCCGCAATCATGGCCATCCTGCTCAACCTGCTGTTCAACCATCTGCGGGCCGGCAACTCCGACCAGCAGTCGGTATTCGTCGCCGCCAGCGACCGTATCCTGCGCTCCCGGGATATCAGCTGCCTCAACGATGGCGATGTATTTCGCGATGGCAAGCTGTTCGACTGCAATGGCAAGGAAGTACCCGTGGTGGAGTCGGACGAGCACTACGAACAGTCCCCGCCCTTGCGTAAAAAGAGCTTCGAGCAAGAACACTAACCTGCCCTAACCCCGGCACAACGGCGCTCAGGCGCCGTTTTGCATACTGAGCCGACTTACACAAGCAGCCAGCTTGCGAACTTTTCCCTGTTTATCTGTCTATGTGAGTACGCGTATCTGCGCGACAAGCGCGAGCTCCAGGCGTCAGTCAGCAGATGGCGACACATTCGAATGATATTCAGAGGTTATCTTCGCTCATGAAATTCCACGCCCCACGGATGGTGCTTTTGAGCCTGTTCGCGTTTGCGGCAATGGGCTCGGCATCAGCTACACCGACAAAGACCCCGCCCGCGGTTTTTGCTACTGAACCTGGAGCCGTTCAGACGACGGCTGCCAATCCCTGGCCAAGGCTGGCCGGTGAACAGACAGCACCCCTGCTTGCCCGTGACGACCACCACCGATATGACAACCGCTGGCAAGCTCGCAGAGACGATCGCCGCAGAGAAAACTGGCGTCGCGATCAATGGCGTCGGGAGCAAGCCCGCCGCGAAGCCGAGCGCCGCCGTCATGACCGGGCCATGCACCAGCGTTACGACAACCATCACCGCGACTATCGTCGCTGAAAAAAACGGCTGCCGAGAAAGCAGCCCCTGTCCTTTTTTAGCAGCCGCTCAACGCCGCCTGTGGCCGCTCGCCGGTAAAGAACAGTGGTCGCAGGCGCACGCCCACCGTGTTGCCGATAAACGCTGCCACCAGCCATACCCAGCCATGCAGGCTGCCTGAGGCGATGCCGCTGAAGTACGCGCCAATATTGCAGCCGTAGGCCAGACGCGAGCCATACCCGAGCAGCAGGCCACCAATCACTGCCGCCAGCAGCGAGCGCGGCGGGATTTTCAGGCTGGGAGCAAAACGACCGGCCAGGCCGGCGGCCAACAACGCACCGAGAACGATGCCAATATCCATTACGCTGGTGATGTCTTCCCACACCGGCGCGGCCAGTGCCTTGGCATTGCCCGGCATCTGCCAGAACCCCCAACTGCCAACATCAACCCCCAGTCCGCTTGCCGCCTTGGCGCCCCACAGCGCGAACGCCGAAGTAATACCCCACGGCCGCCCGGCCAGTGCCAGCGTGGCATAGTTCAGCAGCGCCAGACCTATCGCCCCCCAGACCAGAGGCCACGGCCCACGCAAAAAGCGGCGCAGGCCCTGATGTTCACTGGTCACCCCTGCTTCAAGGCTGGCGTGACGGGATTTCTCCAGGCGTACGGTCACTGCGGCGATGATCGCGAACACGGCCAGGCTCAGCAGCAAGGCGGGAACCACCCCGAAGCTTTTAACGATAGAGGTCGCCGGAAACGCAGGCAGGGCAAACCACCAGTCAACATGCTGAGTGGCGATTAATGATCCACAGATAAAGAACAACAGGGTCACCAGCATGCGCGTATTGCCGCCGCCGACAGTGAACAGGGTGCCGGACGCACACCCGCCGCCCAACTGCATGCCGATGCCGAAAATAAACGCACCGAACACCACCGACACACCGATCGGCGCCACCAGCCCGACGACCGGCTGGCCAAACAGGGTGCCCGCTCCCAGCGCGGGGAAAAACAGCACCACAGCCACGGCCAGCATCACCATTTGCGCGCGCAGGCCTGCACCACGGCGATCATTGATAAAGACTCGCCAGGCCGAGGTAAAACCGAATGCAGCGTGATAAAGGGTCAAGCCCAGCGCCGCGCCGACGATCAGCAACAACACCTGGCGCGTACCGACATTGTTTTGCAGGAAAACAGCGCCCTGCAGCAACAAGATAAAGGCCAACAGCGGCGCAAGCGGTTTGCGCCCAGGGGTTATGGAAAGAGAACGACTCATGGAAATCCCGATACGTATGATTTGGCTAAATTGCGTGGCGGCAAAGTATACCCCAGGCGGGGCTTCGGCCTAACCGTTTGACTTAGTAAGGCGCCAAGACAAACTGCGCCTTATGAATATTTTAGAGAACAAGCACCACATCATGCTGTGTGAACTAGAGAGCGCAGCGCCTGAGGTCAGGGACAGCGTAAAGCTGTGTTTCGAGTTGCTCTCGGCGGCGGCGGCGATCAATCGCGCCTGCGCAACCCGGCTGGCCCGCTACAACCTGTCGGAGGGCCGTTTTGTCATCATGCTGACCCTCAAAAACGCGGGAGGCAAGCTCTCCCCTCTGGAACTGGCGACCCGATTGTCGATTACCACGGGAACGGTCACCGGGCTACTCGATGGTTTGCAGCGCGCCGCGTTGATCAAGCGCAAAACCGATCCGACGGACCGGCGCAAATTGATTATTACGCTGACCGCGCAAGGCAAGCGCGTGGTCGATGACGTTTTTGTCGAGCACACCGCCTGGATCAGCGGAATGATCCAGGACTTGCCTCCCGGGCAACGCCAGGCCCTGGCCGAGTCGATCTATTGCCTCTCGGCCAGCCAAGCGCTCGACCTCGCTACAAAAGCTGGTCGATAGCCATTTGAGTAGCAAGGCGTTGCAAGCTAACGACAAGGCGCCGCTGGCGATACTCAAGGACGAGAACGGGCAGAACGTCGATCTGCGCGATTTTCTCGACATGGGGCCGTTGGTACTGGTGTTCTACCGAGGCCTGTGGTGCCCGTTCTGCAATCAGGCCTTGAGTGCATACCAGCAGATGGTCAGTGATCTGACGGCCGCGGGGGCGACGCTGGTTGCCGTCTCGGCGCAGACGCCGCAGTTCACGGGTAAAACCCGTGAAGCGCTGGGGATCACTTACCTGCTGCTCAGTGATATCGGCAACCACCTTGCCCGTCAGTACGGCATTGTTTTCGAGCTTGAGGGCGAACTGGACTAAATCTACCGTTCCCTGGGTGCGGACCTCAAGAGCGTCAACGGGTCTGACTCGCTGACACTGCCACTGGCCAGTGCATTTGTAATCGACCAGGATGCGGTAATACGCGAAGCGTTCGTCAACCTGGACTACGCGCAACGGGTGGAGCCTGAGGAATTGATTGCGGCAGTCGGCCGCGTTTGACCCAAGCAGCGTGCATGCAGGCATCAGCTCATATGTGCGCCACAAAACCTGTGGGAGCGCGGCTTGCCCGCGATGGCATCCATACGGTGAGCCTGCCAGACCGCGCCGCCTGCATCGCGAGCAAGCCCGCTCCCACAATTAATCCTGCAAACCGCAGCTCTTAACTACGACACAAAACCTGTGGGAGCGTGGCTTGCCCGCGATGGCATCCATACGGTGAGCCTGCCAGACCGCGCCGCCTGCATCGCGAGCAAGCCCGCTCCCACAACGGATCCTGCAAACCGCAGCTCTTAACTACGCCACAAAACCTGTGGGAACGCGGCTTGCCCGCGATGGCATCCATACGGTGAGCCTGCCAGACCGCGCCACCTGCATCGCGATGCAAGCCCGCTCCCACACTATTCCCTGCGCCCGCCCGCTACATCCCCAGCCAATTCGGCAACGCCAGCGACACAAACGGCACATAGGTCACCAGCACCAGGAACGCCAGCATCACCAGTAACCACGGCGATACCGCACGTACCACCCGAGTGAGCGGCATGCCCGTGACCGCCGAGGTGACAAACAGGTTTAGCCCGGTGGGTGGGGTGATCAGGCCGATTTCCATATTCACCACCATGATGATGCCCAGGTGGATCGGATCAATGCCCAGTTGCATGGCAATCGGGAACAGGATCGGCGCCAGAATCAGGATGATTGCCGAAGGCTCCATAAAAGTCCCTGCAACCAACAGCACAATATTGACCACCAACAGGAACTCAATCGGGGTAAAGCCCTGCTCCACCACCCAGGCGGTAATCGACTGCGGGATCTGCTCGGTGGTCAGCACATGGGCAAAAAGCATGGCGTTGGCAATGATAAACATCAGCACCACGCTCAGCTTGCCCGCCTCGACAATCACCTTCGGGCATTCGCGGACGGTCATGTCCTTGTAGATAAAGATCGCCACGAACGCTGCATACACCGCTGCCACAGCAGCCGCTTCGGTAGGGGTGAACATGCCCGAGTAAATACCGCCGAGAATGATCACGATCAACATCAGGCCCCAGCCGGCACGGCGCCCGGCGGTGACGATTTCCTTGAACGAGGCCCGGGGCAGCGATGGCATGTCCTTGACCCGCGCCAGGATGTAGATGGTCACCATCAATACCAGCCCCAGCAACAGACCCGGCACAACACCGGCCATAAACAGCTTGCCCACCGAGGTTTCGGTGGCGGTAGCGTAAACCACCATGACGATCGACGGCGGAATCAGGATGCCCAGGGTCCCGGCGTTACAGACGATACCGGCAGCAAAATCCTGCTTGTAGCCAGAACGGACCATGCCGGCGATAACGATCGAGCCCACCGCCGCCACCGTGGCCGGAGAAGAGCCACTCAGCGCCGCAAACAGCATGCAGGCCAGGATTGCGGCGATGGCCAGGCCACCCTTGATATGCCCGACGCAGGCGTTGGCGAAATCGATCAGGCGCCGGGCCACGCCGCCGCTGGTCATGAATGCACCCGATAGCAGGAAAAACGGGATCGCCAGCAATGTGTAGTGCTCGCTGGTTTCAAACAGCTTGATCGCCAGCGAACGCACCGAGTCGTTACTGAAGAACAGAATGGTCATGGCCCCGGACAAGCCCAGGGAAATCGCCACCGGAATACCGACAAACATCAGCACGAACAGGGCGACAAAAAGGAAGGCAATAGTCATTTTGGAGTCCCCTGCTGGTCGTTTTCCGCCAGCTTGACGGCGTCGTCCACTTCACTGTGCAAGCCCAGGCCTTGCTGCTTGCCCTGAATGATGCGGATAAAAACCTGCAGAAAACGCACAAACATCAAGGCAAAACCGATCGGCACGATCATCACGATTTGCCATTGCCTGATACCGAAGCGGTCCAGGTCTTCGGCACTGGTGCCAACGGCATACAACGTGGCCACCCACTGCTCGCTGGAGTACGCCATCAGCACGCAATAGCCCAGGCAAATGGCCACTGCCAGCAAGGCCACCCGCCGCTGATTGGCAGGCTTGAACTGGCGCACCAGCAAGTCGACGCCAATATGCGCGCCAATGCGCACGCCCCAGGCCAGGCCGACAAAAATCAGCCAGCCGAACATGGCCTTGGTCAGGGCCACACTCCAGGTCATCTCCTGGGCGACGTAGAGAATACTGTCGCCGATGCCGAGCAGGGTCTCGTTGGCGAACGGCAGCGAGTCCCCCAGGGAATAGAAAACACCATAGAGGTTGTTGAATACGACATACGCGAAGGTGACCAGGGTCATGCCTGCAAGCAGGAATGCCACCAGCATTTCTTCCGCGTGATTCCAGACACGAACGGCTGCGTGCATGGGTAATCTCCCTTGAAAGAACGGTCGAGAAACGACAAAGCAAAGGTTGCCGTGGCGATCCCCTGCGGGACCACCGACGGCAATCAGCGCTGGCGACTATTAACTGCTTTGGTTGGCCTGCTCGGCGGCCGCGATCACATCAGGGCCGATGTCGCTCTCGAACTTCTTCCATACCGGGCGCATGGCTTCACGCCACAACTCGCGCTGTTCCGGGGTAAGGATGATGATTTCGCTGTTGCCGGAATCGGCAATGCGCTGGCGGGAAGCCTGGTTAAGCGCCTCGGCCTGCTTGTTCACCTCCACGGTGACCTCGGCCATGACCGCATCCAGGGTGTTGCGCACCTCTTCAGGCAGGCCATTCCAGAACTTGGTATTGGTGATCACCATGTAATCGATGGCGCCATGGTTGGACTCAGTGAAGAACTTCTGCACCTCATACACGTTCTGGCTTTCGTAGTTGGACCAGGTATTCTCGGTGCCATTCACCACACCGGTCTGCAAGCCCTGATAAACCTCGGCAAAACTCATCTTGCGTGGCGCCGCGCGCAGGGCCTTGAACTGCTCATCCAGCACGGCGGAAGCCTGTACGCGGAACTTCAGGCCGCGGGCGTCCTTGGGCTCGTAGAGCGCCTTGTTGGCGGACAGTTGCTTCATCCCGTTATGCCAGTAACCAAGCCCGGTAATGCCCTTGCCTTCCATCGACTTGAGCAGAGCCTGACCTTGCGGGCTTTGCTGGAAACGGTCGAGGGCCTGGATATCAGTGAACAGAAAGGGCAAATCGAAAATCTGGATCGGCTTGGAGTAATGCTCGAACTTGGCCAGCGACGGCGCCAGCAGTTGCACGTCACCCAGCAGCAGCGCTTCCATTTCCTTGCCGTCGCCAAACAGCGAGGAGTTCGGATAGACCTCGACCTTGACCTGCCCGGGCAGGCGTTCCTCGGCCAGTTTCTTGAACAACAGCGCGCCCTGCCCCTTGGGTGTGTGCTCGGCGACAACATGGGCGAATTTGATGCTGATGGGGTCGGCAGCGCCCGCAAAACCTGCGAATAATGGCAATGCGCAGGCCAGAGCCTTGAGAGTGTGCTTGAACATGGGACATACCTCTTGTTGTTATAGATTTGGTAGTGCCTGGTGTTGCCTGTGCTGCGTTTAACCGCTTCGCCTGGCCTCAGTTACAAGGCAGACCGGCCCGGCGCAATACCCGCCGGGCAAGGCCGATGACCGGGGCATCGACCATTTGCCCGTCGAGCACAAACACCCCGCCTGTGGATGCAACCGCATCCAGAACCCGCCGCGCCCAGTCCAGCTCGTCCTGACGCGGCATAAAAGCGGCGTGAATCACTGCCACCTGACCAGGATGAATGCACAGCAGGCCGCCAAAGCCCATATCCCTGGCATCGGCGGCCATGCGGGCCATGCCGGCGCTGTTGTTGATGTCCGCAAATACACTGTCCAGCGGCGGCGCCAGTTGCGCCAGGACGCTGTGCAGCAAAATGGCGTAGCGGGCCTGATCGAGAATGCGCTGCGCGCCAGCCGTATCGCTGGCCAGGCCCAGGTCCAGGCCCAGGTCCAGCGCACCGAAACTCAGGCGTTCCACCCCGCGAGCCCCGGCAATGGCCGGCAATTCAAGCAAGCCCCTGGCGCTTTCGATAATCGGCCACACCGGCTTGCCACACGCCGCAGCCTGTTCGACCTGTGCAGCGCTTTCGGCCTTGGGCAGCAATACCGCCACCACGCCGGGCTGGCGACGGCACAACTCGATATCGGCTGCCTGCTGCTGATGCTGCGGCGCATTGATCCGCACCAGCACCCTGGCCTGCGGATTGTCATTAAGGAAAGCATCCAGACTGGCGCGGGCCTGGGCCTTGAGGTCCTCGGCCACAGCGTCTTCCAGATCGACGATCACCTGATCGGCGCCGCTTTGCAGCGCCTTGGGTATCCGCTCGGGGCGAGTAGCCGGGACGAACAGCGCTGAACGTATGCTGGTGTTATCCATCACGATGCTCCATGCCTTATACCGCTCCTAGTTGATGCAGACACTGGATCTCGTCCGCGCCATAACCCAGTTCACCCAGCAGGCTGTCGGTGTGCTGGCCCAGACCGGGAACCGCCTCCATACGCGGCTCGAAAGCGGTGTTGCACCCCGGTGGCAGCAGCGCCGGCAACTTGCCCGCCGGGCTGTCCACTTCGCGCCAGCGCTTACGGGCGGCCAGTTGCGGATGAGCCCACACACCGGCCATATCGTTGACATGGGCATTGGCAATCGATGCCCCGTCGAGCCGGGCAATCACTTCATCGGCACCCATGCTGGCAAAGGTTTCAACAATGATGGCGCGCAACTCGCTACGGTTTTCTGAACGCCGTGCATTGGCATTAAAGCGCGGGTTGCTCGCCAGGTCTGGCTGTAGCAACACCCTGTCGCAAAATTGCTGCCATTCGCGTTCATTCTGCAGGCCAAGCATCACCGTGCCGCCATCGCCGGTGGGGAACGGGCCGTAGGGGTAGATGGTGGCATGCGCGGCCCCCGCCCGCGGCGGGGGCGCGGCACCGTCGTAGGCGTAATACAGCGGGTAGTTCATCCACTCCACCAGGCTTTCGAGCATCGACACATCGATACGGCTGCCCTCCCCGGTCTTGTCCCGCAGCAGCAGCGCCGAAAGCACTCCGGTGTAGGCATACATGCCTGCAGCGATATCGGCAATCGAGCAACCGGCCTTGGCCATGTCATGTTCATCCGGCCCGCCGGTCACCGACAAAAACCCGCCTTCACTCTGGATCAGCAAGTCGTAAGCCTTTTTCTGCTCGTAGGGTCCGCCTTCGCCGTAACCGGAAATATCGCAGACGATCAACCGCGGGAAACGCTCATGCAGGGTTGCAAACGACAACCCCATGCGTTCTGCTGCGCCCGGCGCCAGGTTCTGTACCAGCACATCGGCCGTGGCCAGCAGCTTGTCGAGCACGTCCGCAGCTTGCTGCTGCTTGACGTTGAGGGTCAGGCTTTCCTTGGAGCGGTTGGTCCAGACAAAGTGCGAGGCCAGACCATTGACCCGCCCGTCATAGTCGCGGGCAAAGTCGCCGGAGCCGGGGCGCTCGATCTTGATCACCCGTGCACCGAGGTCAGCCAGCTGGCGGGTGCAAAACGGCGCGGCGATAGCGTGCTCCAGGCTGATCACGGTAATACCGTCCAGCGGCCGGGGTTTGTGCGCGGTGGCGGTCATGATGGTCTCCCGATGCAGGTCAGTACACTCAAGTCGTCAAGATGGCGCAGGTGCCAGACCTGCTCGAGCAGCCCGCTGGCCTGTTCGTCGCTACGCGCTCCCGAGAAGGCCAGCAGGCGGCGAAACTTGTCTTCCAGTTCGGCGCGGCTCAACGTATTGCCCGGGTCGCCCCTGGGCTCATCGATGCTGCCCTGCAGGCTGCGCCCCTGCACCGTGGTCACCAGCACCCGGCCCAGCCAGCGTTGTGGATACGCATCGTCAACGTCGTTATCGAGGACCATGCGCACCTTGTCGCGAAACGCGCCAACGCGCGCATCGCTCAGCGCATGTTGATGAAACTCGGGCAAGCCGGCCTTGCCATAGACGGCAATCAGGCCCAGCACCGTGCCCATGGAAAACTTGGCCTGGTGCACGCTCTGCGGCACCTCTACGCGGCCCAATACATCGATGGCGGCTTGATGGACGCGGGTGGTGACACTGGCAATGTCCTCTGCTCCAAGCCCCTCCCGTTGCATCAACGCCAGCAGCGCATCGGCCGCCGGGTGGGTGTGGCGGCACGAGGCGTGAAACTTGAACGAAGTCTCCGTCAGCGCCCAGCGGCTGCCCAGGCGATCGGACAGGCACGCCGGGTTGGCGTCGCTGGACATGCCGGCAGCCATGCCCTGCTCACCCTCAAGAATATTTTGCGCACCGCTCAGACCCTCGCCCGTCAGGTAAGCAGCCAGCAAACCATCAGCGGCGGCCTTGGCGGTATGCAGCTGCTTGGAGTCCGCGGCATCGCGCAGAAACTCCCACAGGCCCGCGGCCTGGGTCCCGGCAGTGCCCAGCAGGTGGGTGAACTGCTGCGGGTTGAACCCCATCAGCTTGCCGACCCCCACCGCTGCCGCCAGGGTGCCGACCGTAGCCGTGGTGTGAAAGATGCGGTAATGCGAACGGCCAAGAAACTCGCCGATGCGAATGCCCGCTTCATAACCGGCGACGGTGGCGACAATCAGATCGCGACCCGATTTTCCCAGGTCCTGTGCCGCCGCCAGCACCGCAGGAAACACCACGGTCGCCGGGTGCAGCACGGAGCTGTTATGCAGGTCGTCCTGCTCCACCAAATGGGAGCTGGCGCCATTGACCAGCGCGGCAAAATACGCCGAGGTGGTCTGGCCATTGACCAGAATACCGGCAGGCCCGGTGCCCGGGCCCATCTTCGCCGCGTAGCGTTCAAACAACGGGATCGGGTGCGCGCCCTGACTGGCCAGGGCCGATCCCAGCCAGTCGAGAAACAGCTCTTCAGTACGGCTGATAACGGCTTCGGGTAATTGCTGGTAATCCAGGCTGGCCAAAAAACGGGTGAGCGCTTGCGTGTGCTGACTCATGCCGCGCTCTCCACTCGATTGGACAACTCGATCAGGTTCAGATCCGGGTCACGCAGGTAAATCGAGCGAATCGGCCCCTGGGCACCGGTGCGCATGACCGGCCCCTCGAGGATGGCAACACCCAGGCCGTGCAGCTGCTCGATCACAGCATCCAACGGGGTCGCGACGATAAAACACAGGTCTGCCGAACCCGGCAGTGGCTGGCTGGCCTTGGGCTCGAACTCGGCACCGGCCTGGTGCAGGTTGATCTTTTGCTGGCCGAATCCAAGGGCATGGCGGCCCTGACCGAACACCACGGGCTGCATGCCCAGTACCCGGCTGTAAAAATCCAGACTTGTGGGGATATCCCGCACTGTCAGAACCAGATGGTCCAGATGACTGATCTGCATGTTCTGTCTCCGTTAATTAAAAGGAACGCGGCAACTCGAGCAGATGCTCGGCCACATAGGACAGGATCAGGTTGGTGGAGATGGGTGCCACCTGATACAGACGGGTCTCGCGAAACTTGCGCTCGACGTCATACTCATTGGCAAAACCGAAACCGCCGTGGGTTTGCAGGCAGGCATTGGCCGCTTCCCAGCTGGCCTTGGCTGCCAGGTACTTGGCCATATTGGCCGCCGTCCCGGCTTTACCCCCGC
Organism: Pseudomonas sp. FSL R10-1339; assembly: GCF_009600545.1. NCBI lineage: Bacteria > Pseudomonadati > Pseudomonadota > Gammaproteobacteria > Pseudomonadales > Pseudomonadaceae > Pseudomonas > Pseudomonas sp. FSL R10-1339. The sequence goes on from NZ_WIVQ01000046.1 coordinate 15,222, forward strand.
TGTCGTATTCTTCGCAGGCGCGCCAGCGCATCAGGTCGGCGGCTTCCAGCTCGATATGGGCTTCGGCAATCGGGAACTGTACGCCCTGGTTCTGCCCGATCGGACGACCGAATACCACACGATCACGGGCGTACTGTGCAGACTTTTCATTGAACCAGCGGCCATCACCGATGCATTCAGCGGCGATCAGCGTGCGCTCGGCATTGAGCCCGTCGAGGATATAACGAAAGCCCTTGCCCTCTTCGCCGATCAGGCTGCTGGCGGGGATTACCAGGTTGTCGAAAAACAGCTCGTTGGTTTCGTGATTGACCATATTGGCAATCGGCTGCACGGTCAGGCCGTTGCCGATGGCTTCGCGCAGATCGACCAGAAAGATCGACATGCCGTCGGCTTTTTTCTGCACGTCGGCCAACGGCGTGGTGCGGGCCAGCAGGATCATCAGGTCGGAATGCTGAACCCGCGAAATCCACACCTTCTGGCCATTGATCACATACGTGTCGCCCTGGCGCACGGCAGTGGTCTTGATCTTCGTGGTGTCGGTGCCCGTGGTTGGCTCGGTCACTGCCATCGACTGCAAACGCAGCTCGCCACTGGCCAACCGGGGCAGGTAATAACTTTTTTGCGCCTCGCTGCCGTGCCGCAGCAAGGTAAACATATTGTACATCTGGCCATGCACGGTGCCGGAGTTGCCGCCACAGTGGTTCACTTCCTCAAGAATCACCGAGGCCTCAGCCAACCCCAGGCCCGAACCGCCGTAGTGCTCGGGGATCATCGCCGACAACCAGCCGGCTTCGGTCATGGCGGCGACAAAGGCTTCAGGAAAGCCCTTGTCTTCGTCAATCTTGCGCCAGTACTCGGCTGGAAACTCCGCACACAGGGCGCGGACACCCTCGCGAATGGCGTTATAGTCTTCGTTCAGATACGGATTCATTAGCGCTCCTTGTTGTCGTTATTAGTCGAAGCTCACTTCGCCCTGCTGGGCGATACCCTCTGCGTTGCCCACCCACAACTCGGCTTTGCCCGCCGCCACGACCCGCCCCCGCAGCACAAAGGGCTGAGGCGCAATCAACGGCCGCACGCCGCGATAGGCAAAGCGCCGCACTTGGGCCTGGGGATTGGCGCGGCAAAAAGCGCGCAGGCTGAGGGTGGCCATCAGCGGCCCGTGTACCACCAGCCCCGGGTAGCCTTCCGTTGCGGTCGCATAAGGCCAGTCGTAATGGATGCGATGGCCATTGAAGGTGACCGCCGAGTAGCGGAACAGCAAGGTGGGGCTCGGCGTGATCGACTCCTGCCAGATGCCCGCAGGCAAGGGCTCGCCCTCTGCCAGCTTGGGCGGGGTTGGTTCGCGGTAGACAATGTCCTGTTCTTCGCGAATGGCCAGTTGGCCGTCCTGCAGATAGTCATGCTGGACAGTGACAAACAGCAGCGAGCCGGTTTTACCGAGTTTTTCCCGAACATCGAGAATGGTGGAAAAACGCGTCGCCCTGGCATCCACCCTGAGTGGAGTAAAGAACTCGACACGCCCGCCCGCCCACATGCGGTTGCGGTTGTGGGCCGGAGGCAAAAAGCCGCCCCGGGCCGGGTGACCATCATCGCCCAGCCCCTCTTCCTCTACCGTGGGCTGAAAGAAACACCACTGCCACAACGCCGGCAGAGGCTCCCCGGCCTGCGGCACCTTCTCACCGAAGGTAGCGGCGATACGGGTGACCAGGTTCAGGCTAAGAGCGTCATGGATTTCTTCAGTACGACCGATCCAGTCGGCCAGTGCGTTATCGCTCATCGGTGATTGCCCCGTGGCTTGTTATTTTGGCCATGATTGCCAAAAGCCGGGCGATCTGTGAATCTGCGTTTCGGTAAGGGGGCGTTCGGTTTTGCTTAACGCTCAAGCCCAACGGAAATCAGCCATGCATTTTGATCTTGTCGACCTGCGCCTGTTTATTCATATCGCCGAATCCCCCAGCCTCACCCAGGGTGCGCGCAAGGCGTTTATCTCGCCGCCAGCCGCCAGTGCACGGATCAAGAGCCTGGAAGAGAACCTGGCCAGCCGCCTGTTGTACCGCGACAGCCGCGGGGTTGAACTGACCCCCGCCGGTGAACTGTTCTTGCACCATGCGCGGATGATCATGCGCCAGGTGGACTATATGAAAAGCGAGTTCACCGAGTACGACACCGACGCGTCGGGGCATATCAGGATCTTTGCCAACACCACGGCGGCCACTGAATTCTTGCCCGGTATCCTGGCCGGTTTTCTTGCCGAACGCCCAGGTGTAACAGTGGACCTGCAAGAGCGCCTGAGCCGCGATATCGTCCGCGGGGTCATGGATGGCTCAACGGATATGGGCATCATCGCCGGTCCGGTCGAGGCTGACAGCCTGCAGGTCATCCACTTCAGCACCGACCAATTGATCCTGGTCACCTCACTGGATCACCCCCTGGCCCACTCTAGGTCGATCAAGCTGGCCGAAACCCTGGCCTATCCGCATATCGGCCTGCACGAAGGCACTACCCTGCTGCGATTTTTAAATGAGCAGGTCGCCCTGCACGGCAATACCCTGAACATGCGCATCAAGGTCTACAGCTTCGAAGCGATGTGCCGGATGGTCGAAGCCGGGGTGGGTATCGCCATCCTGCCGGAGTCTTCGGCCCGTCGTCACCAGCAGACCATGGGCCTGTCGGTGATAGAACTGGACGAGCCCTGGCGGGTGCGCGAACGCAGCATTCTGGTGCGCGACCTGCAGGCACTGCCCAAGGTGACCCGGGCCTTGATCAACAGGGTGCTGGAGCATCACAAGAGCGTTGAGCCAGGCAATTAGTCCTGCACCGATATCCTTGGCCAGCGATCAGACCCGGCATGCGACAAGCCGTCAGATCAGCCTTGCGGTGCAGCGCATCGACTCTGGTTGCGGTAATGCTGCGGGCCGATGCCCAAGTGCTTGTGAAACCCTCGCCGCATACGCTCTTCCCGACCAAAACCTGCGGTTTCGGCTATCCGCTTGATCGGCTCGCTGGTGGTTTTCAGCAACTGGCAGGCAGCTTCAATACGTAAGAGCTCTACCGCATGTGCAGGTGTATGGCCAGTAGTGGCCACGTAGGCACGGGCAAAGTGGCGCGCACTCATGCCAAATTGCTCCGCCAGTGTTTCCACACGCAGGTCGCTTTGCAGGTTGGCTGCAATCCAGGCATGCAGACGCACCAGGCGCACGTCAGGGGCGGTACGCAAGGCCAGGGACTGGGCATTGAGCGAAGCGCTGAGCTGGGGTTGAGCCGCCGATCGCCATACGAAAACGGTGAAATAGCGCGCCAGCTCCAATGCAGCATGGGGGCCGAGATCCTGCTCCACCAACCCCAGCGCCAGGTCGATACCGGCAGCAGCTCCCGCGCACGTCCACAGATTCGCGTCATGCAGGTACAACCCTTCAGTCTGGCATTGGAGCGCCGGGTAGCGGGCTTGCAGTTGTTCGGCAAACTTCCAGTGGGTCACCACCTTGCGCCCCTCAAGCAGACCGGCAGCGGCCAAGGCGAATGTACCAGTACCTATGGAACACAGCCTGCGTACGGACGTGGCGCGGCGGCGCAACCAGCTGCACACAGGTACGCTGGCTTCAAGTGCTGCCACACCCGGCCCCCCTGCCACGATCAGGGTATCGATAACGTCCGCTTGCTGGTCGATCTGTTCCAGGGACAGTGTATTGACGCTGATCCCGGAAACCGAGGTTATCTGGCCTCCCATGGGCGATACGAGCAACAGCCGATAAGGTGGATCGCTGGCAAAAGTGCCGGCCAACAGCCGCGGTATCGCGGCGAAGACCTCAAGTGGCCCCGCGGCGTTGAGCAACAACAGCTCATCGAATGCCAGCACCACCACCGTACGCGGCGTGGCGTCCGGCATGGCAGCAAAAGAGGGGTGTTTGGCATGGAGCGCCACGGTTTGCCTCGACATACTCGATTCCACGCACACAGGGGAGACCGACAATGCTCCCCTGCCGCGCACAATACCAGTGGAACCTAGTGGGAGTGGCACCATGTCAAAACTGCACAACACCACCCTGAAGCGCCACAAGACCGGTCTGGTCGGCGTCGACCACGCCCGTAGCGCCGGTGGCTACACACTGTTCGCCCCGCAAACGGCAGATGGCAATGTATTCCTGATCGATCTGGAAGGCGAAATCGTACACCGCTGGAAGCTGCCCTGGCGCCCCGGCCGCGACGCCGTAATACTGCGCAACGGCAACCTGGGATACAACGGCAACCACCCCGACTCGCCAGAGTTGTTTACGGGCTGGTCAGTCTGGCACGGCGGCGCCTTCAGCGAAGTCACTGCCGAGGGAGAAGTGGTCTGGGAACACACTGACCTGATGCACCATCACGATGCCCAATGGCTGGACAACGGTCATCTGCTCTACACCACCGTTGAACCGCTAAGCCCGCAGTTGGCCAGCCGCGTGGTGGGCGGCATTCCTGGCAGCGAAGCACACGGCGGGGTGATCTATGCCGATGTGGTCAAAGAAGTCGACCGCCAGGGCCATGTTGTGTGGGAGTGGCGCAGCTGGGAGCACCTGCGCCCTGAAGACTATCCGCTGCATGATGCGTTTGAGCGCTACCACTGGCCGATGACCAACGCCGTCTCGCCGGGCCGCGATGGCAAAATCATTCTCAGCCTGCGCAGCGTCTCTGCAGTGATTGCCATTTCGCGCAGCAGCAGTGAGGTGCTGTGGCGCCTGGGCCATGATCTGGTTGCGCAACAGCACTGCCCGAGCGAGCTGGAAAACGGCAACGTGCTGGTATTCGACAACGGCATCTTTCGGCCACATACCAGCATGCCGCACTCACGAATACTGGAAATAGAGCCACTGAGCCAACAGATCGTGTGGCAGTACGCCGATACTCCGGGCTATGCCTTTTTCACCCCGTTCATGGGCGGCGCGCAACGCCTGCACAACGGCAATACGCTGGTGACCGAGGCCAATTTTGGTCGACTGTTTGAAATCACGCCGACGGGAGAAGTGGTCTGGGAATATATCAATCCCTTCTTTGCCCCGTACCCGGATGCAGCCTCCAGAGCCTATCTGCCGGGTGAAAACAACGCGATCTTCCGCGCGCACCGTTATCAGCGCCGGGAAATACCATGGTTGGTTGTGACATAAAAAGCTAAAAGCCCCTCACCACGCCTCTCCCGGAGGGAGAGGCGTGGTGAGGGGCTTTTGATCTTTGACAACCTGCGGGATGAGACGAGCGGAAATCAATTCCGCTCGAGTGCATTCACCAGATCATGGAAAGCTTCACGGTTGGAGTCGTTGAGCCCCATCAGAATCTTGTGCGCTTCCAGCACTTTTACCCGCACCACTTCTTCTGTCTGATCCTGCGAAGGCAGGTCGGTCAGGCAATCCGGGCAAGGGATCGGCTTGCCGATGATGTTGAACACCTGATCGAAGCCCATCGACTCCAGCAGCCGGGTGATGTCTTCGTGGGTGGTGACAACAGTCGGCAACAGGCCTGTTTTTTGGCGCGACAATATCGACAGTTTCGCCAGCAAACCCAAGGTGGTGCTGTCGATACTGCGGGTTTCGGTGAGGTCAATCACGATGGCATTGAAATTCAACGCCGTGAAAATCCTCTCGATCGTCGCATCCAGTGCCGAACACAACGTCAGACGCACTTCACCCACAAACTTCAGGACAAAAGTGCCGTCCTGTTCGGCGAACTGAATTCTACCGGTACTCATTTAAGATTCCTGCTCAACACCAACAAGGCGATATCATCCGGCATCTCCCCTAGCGTAGCTAATCCAAACACTTTGCGCAGACCATCCAGGCTGCCGCCTGCTGCTTTCACCCGTTGCGGCAAAGCAGCTTCTTTCTCTTTGAGCGTCGGCTCGGTCAAAAGATCCAGGATACCGTCAGACATCAGAGTCAGGCTGAAAGCTTCAGGCAATTTCATGACCTGATCTTCATAGGTGGCTTCGTTGAACAGGCCAACGGGCAAACCCCGCCCTTCGAGATAACGGACACTGTCTGGAGTGTAGAGCACCGGCAGCGGCAAGTGCCCGCCAATGCTATAGGTCAGCTCGCCGCTTTCTTCATTGATCACACCGCCCACCATGGTCACGTGCTTGCCCAGCTTGCAGTTGATCAGGCCACGGTTGATATGCCCAAGCACTTCGGAGGGCTTGAACTCCGGCAAGGTGCCATTGCGCTTGGACTCGAACAGCAGGCGCGTGGCCATGAACTTGAGCAGCACCGTGACAAAGGCCGAAGAGGCGCCGTGCCCGGAAACATCCGCCAGATAAAAAGCGACCCGACGCTCGTCAACCCGGAAGTAGTCGACAAAATCCCCGGACAGATACAGTGACGGGATGATCTTGTGGGCAAAACTGAACTCATCAGTGGTCCAGGGGCTGACCGGCAGCATGTTCATCTGCACCTGCCGGCCGGCGTTCTGGTCTTCCTGCAGCAAATGCAGGCTGGCTTCCAGTTCCCGGTTGGCCGACTCCAGCTTCTCACGGTAGCGCTGGTTCTCAAGCTGCAACCGCGCACGATCCAGAGCTCGGTGAACCGAATGCTCCAGCACGGCAAGGTCTTCCAGCGGCTTGATCAGGTAGTCGGCAGCGCCAAGGCGCAAAGCCTCGACCACATCGCTCATCACGCCTGCGCCCGAGATGACGATCACCGGCGTTTGCGCCGACCGCTGGGCAACCTGGCGAATCACCTCCAGGCCACTCATTTGCGGCATGCGCAGGTCACAGATGATCAGATCTGGCTGCTCTTGCTCGAACATCTGAAGGCCTTGCAAGCCATTATTGGCCTGAAGGACGCTGAAGCCGCTGTCTTCCAGGTAGGCCGCCAGACTTGCGCGTACTACCTGGTCGTCATCAATGATCAGCAGCGTGGCACTGGTTTTTTGCATGTGGGCAAATGGCGCCAGAATTAGGTTGTCGTTGAAGCTCGTAAACGTCGGGCTCAACAACTGAAATGGCTTGTGAACATCCCTGATTCAAATCGACTGTATTGCTCGATCCTACAAAGGTGCCCGTGTAAGGCGCAGACGGTACTCCCATCCGCGGGGTGTTTCAAGCTCAGGCCGATAGCGGCTTGAGGTGTTCGTCACGTTAAATTACTGCGGGTTATAAGAACCACGTTTACGGCAACTAAAACCTTGGTAACAAAGGCCGCAAAGCCGATTGATTCTCATCTGCACCCATACAAAAAACGGCCACAAGGGCCGTTTTTTGCGCATCGGTCAAACGACTCAGAAGTCGTCGACAACCTGCCCGTCCTTGACCTTGAATTCACGGCTTTGCAGATACGCATTGCGGATAAAGATGTATTTATCCCCCGTGATCAATTTTTCGGCCGACAGCAGATTGGCGCGGGCATCGATGATTTTCATCCCGGCAACGGTGTTACGTGCTGAAACGTCATGCATGTAGCGGTAAGGTTCGGCATAGGAGTCCGGGTAGATGCCCAGGGCATCTCGCACCGTACTAGGGCCCAGCAGCGGCAATACAAGGTAAGGGCCGCTGCTCAGCCCCCAGTAGCCAAGGGTCTGGCCAAAGTCTTCGTCGTTGCGCTGCAGGCCCATCTTGGTGCCCACATCAAAGAAGCCGCCGACACCGATAATGGTGTTCATCAGCAAACGGGCGGTATCCACGCCCGCAGCGTGGGGTTTTACCTGCAGCACGTTGTTGGCCAGGTTGCGCACGTCACCGACGTTGCGGTACATATTGTGGATGCCATCCTCCAGAAACTGCGGAGTGATGAACTGGTAGCCCTGGGCAATCGGCTTCAGGGCATAGGTGTCGAGGGTGTCGTTAAACTTGAACACAACGCGGTTAAACCCTTCCCACGGGTCATCCTCGGTGGCGGCATTGGCAGCAAACGGCATCATGGCCACACCGGCACAGACAAACAATGGGGCGAGACGAACAGTCCAGCGCATAGCAAAACTCCCTGAAGTTACTCAACACTTGGGCGCTATGCCCTGAGTCTGAACATCAGTATAACGGCAAATGGCTTTTAGGCAGCCCCCAAGCAATCGCCTAAACAGACTTGTATAAAAGATAGACGTTCCCCCCGCTGCCGATTCTTTTAAAACCACCCGCCTGAACGACAAAAACACGCACCGGGGATTTTGATAGAGATCATGCACTTCGCCCGCGAGTGGATTAATCTAGAGACAGACCTTTTGCTCACTTCGAAGGTCTACACCAGAGCCTATCAATAAAGGATGAATGCTATGCCTGCCCGCGATCTGCAAGAACAACTCAATACCTTGCGCGAGCAACTGGAACAGAACCCGCCGCTCACCCAGGAAGAGCGTGAACACTTGAACCAGCTCGCCACACAAATCCAGGCTCAGATCGACATCGAAAAAGCGACCAACGATTCCAGCCTTGCCGACAGCGTCAACCTCGCTGTAGAGCGCTTTGAGGTCGATCATCCCACTCTCGCCGTTACCCTGCGCAGCATCGTGCAAACCTTGGGCAATATCGGCATCTGATTTCCGGTAACCCCCAGAAACAAAAAAGCCCCGACTCATTGCACATGAGCCGGGGCTTTGTTTTGCAACTCAGGCTGTCAGAGCCCTGATTGACCGCTCAACGCCAGGTCCAGCAGCTCGCGGTTGGCCACCGCGTACATGGCATAGTCGCTGCCGGTGGCGGCACGCAGATCCACCAGCATCGAGCGCCAGCGCTCAACCATCGAGTGGTTCTGTTCAAGCCACAGCGCCAGCCGTGCCTCGATACTTTCCCCGGCCTCGGTCATCTGCAACACCGAAATGGTAATTGCCCGCTGCTGCCAGTCGATATCGTCGCGGAACGCCTCGCGGGCCAGGGCCTGCCAGTTGTTCTCCACCGGCAGGTTGCTGATCTGCTGCAAGTACCAGGTCAGGTCCAGCGCACTGCCCACGGCGAAGTACGTCTTGGCCACATCCGCAGCATTTTGCCCGGTGACATCCGAAGCCTCGATAATCGGCAACAGGGTATACAGGTGCGTGGTACCCGCTACCATGCGCGCCAGCAACTCCGGCACGCCCGCCTCGACGTAGGCCTGATAGCGGGTCTGCCAGCCTTCGCGGGTCGGCCCTTCCAGCAGTTCGTCGAGCTTGAGGCCCAATGCCGCCAGATGCGGGCCGAAATGCGCCACATCCCGTGCAGCATCCAGCTCGTTACGACGGCTGCGCAGGAACCAGCGTGTAGCGCGGCGCCCCAGACGCATCAACTCATCCATCAGTGCCAGCTGGATTTCAGCCGGTACCTGATAGTCCAGCGCCTCGATCTGCCGGAACCAGTGTGGCAGGTGGAAAATATCACGCACGATGACGTAGGCGCCGGCCACGTTGGCAGCACTCATCCCCGTCGACTCTTTCAGGCGCTCGACAAAGGTGATGCCCATATGGTTGACCAGATCGTTGGCAATCTGGGTGCTGACGATTTCACGCTTCAGGCGATGGCGACGCATGGCTTCGGCAAATTTGCTCACCAGCATCGGCGGGAACGCGGTTTCCATGTCCCGGGTCAGGTAGTCGTCATCCGGCACCCGGGAGTTGAGCAGCGCCTCTTTAAGGTCGATCTTGCTGTAGGAGATCAGCACCGACAGCTCGGCACGGGTCAGACCATGGCCCGCCGCTACGCGCTCGTTGAGCTGCTCTTCTGACGGCAGGAACTCGATGGCACGGTCCAGCTTGCCACGGGCTTCCAGATCGTTCATCAGGCGCTTGTATTCGGCAATCCGCTCATAGGCCTTGCGCGCGGCCAGCGAAATGGCCTGGGTCTGCTTGTAGTTGTTGCCCAGGACCAGGCCGCCCACCTCATCGGTCATGCTGCCCAGCAGCTGGTTACGCTGCTTCTCGGTCATATCGCCGGCCTGCACCACTTCATTGAGCAGGATCTTGATATTCACTTCGTGGTCAGAGCAGTCCACACCGCCGGCATTATCGATAAAGTCCGTATTGGAGCCGCCGCCATTGAGGTTGAACTCGACACGGCCCAGCTGGGTCATGCCCAGGTTGCCGCCCTCGCCTACCACCTTGCAGCGCAGCTCATTGCCGTTGACCCGTAATGCATCATTGGCCTTGTCGCCGACATCGGCATGGCTTTCGCTACTGGCCTTGACGTAGGTGCCGATACCGCCGTTCCACAGCAGGTCCACCGGGGCCTTGAGCAAGGCATTGAGCAGTTCGGTGGGGGTCAGCCTGTCAGCGGTAATCGCGAAGCGCTCTTTCATCTGCGCGGAGATGGCGATGCTTTTCGCGCTGCGCGAGAAGATCCCGCCGCCCGCCGACATGATGCCGGTGTCGTAGTCCGACCACGCCGAACGCGGCAGATCGAACAGGCGCTGACGCTCGGCGAAGCTGCTGGCAGGCTCCGGGTTCGGGTCGATAAAGATATGCAGGTGGTTGAACGCTGCGACCAGTTGCAACTGATCGGACATCAGCAGGCCGTTGCCGAACACGTCACCGGCCATATCGCCGATACCGACCACGCTGATGCTGTCTTTCTGAACGTTGATCCCGCGTTCTTTAAAGTGACGCTGCACGCCAACCCAGGCACCCTTGGCGGTAATGCCCATCTTTTTATGGTCATAACCGGCCGAACCGCCCGAAGCGAACGCATCGCCCAGCCAGAAGCCGTAATCGATGGCAATGCCGTTGGCGATATCGGAGAAGGTCGCGGTGCCCTTGTCGGCAGCCACCACCAGGTACGGGTCATCATCATCGTGACGGACCACGTTCAACGGCGGTACCAATGCGCCATCTTTCAAGTTGTCGGTAATGTCCAGCAGGCCGGAAATAAAGATCCGGTAGCAGGCAATCGCCTCGGCCTGGATTTCATCACGGCCGCCGCCCAGCGGCAGGCGGCGCGGCACGAAGCCGCCTTTGGCGCCCACCGGCACAATGACCGAGCTTTTCACTTGCTGGGCTTTTACCAGGCCCAGCACTTCGGTGCGGAAGTCTTCTTCACGGTCCGACCAGCGCAAGCCGCCACGGGCCACGTTGCCGAAGCGCAAGTGCACGCCTTCAACCCGCGGCGAGTAGACGAAGATTTCAAACTTCGGCACCGGCCTTGGCAGCTCGGGGATCAGGTGCGGGTTGAACTTGAAGCTGAAGTACGAACGGTTGTGACCGTTGCCATCCGGCTGGTAGAAGTTGGTGCGCAACGTGGCTTTGATCAAGTCCAGGTAGCGACGCAGGATGCGGTCTTCGTTGAGCACCTGCACATCGTCCAGGGCTGTCAGGATCGCCTGTTCCAGACGCAGCTGCTTGTCTTCGAGGTCTTCGGCCGTCAGCTTGCGCGCCAGGTAGAAGCGGGTCTTGAACAGCCGGGTCAACTCGCGGGCGATGTCGGTGTGGTTGTTCAGGGTGCTGGCGATATACCCCAGGTCAAAACCCAGGCGAATCTGCTTCAGGTAACGCGCGTACGCACGCAGCAGCGCCACGTCGCGCCATGGCAGGCCGGCAGTCAGTACCAGGCGGTTGAACGCATCGTTCTCGGCATCGCCGCGTACGATATGCACGAACGCATCCTGCAGCGTGTCGTTGAGTTGCTGGATATCCAGGTTCAAGCCTTCGCCAGCGGTAAAGGCGAAGTCATGGATCCAGAACTCACGGCCATTGGCATGCCGCAAACGGTACGGGAACTCGCCCAGCACGCGCAGGCCGAGGTTCTCCAGAATCGGCAGGACATCGGACAGGGCCAGCGGCGTATCGGCGTGATACAGCTTGCAATGCAGCTCCTGACCGGCACTTTGCCCCAGCGGCTGATAGAAACTCATCACCAGCGGGTTCTTTTCGCTCAGGTTCATCAGGTGCTGCATGTCGACCACGGCCGAATGTGCAGCAAAGCGCTCGCGATAGCCTGCCGGGAAACCTTTGGGGAAATCGGCCAGCACCTTGGTGCCATTGGCCTCGCCAAAACTTTCGACCACCAGGCTGGCGTAGTCGTCCTGCCAGCTGCGGCAGGCCTGGACCACTTCTTTTTCCAGCAACAGCGGGTCGATATCGATGCGGTTTTTCGGGTCAACCCGCAGAATCAGCTGCACGCGGGCCAGCACCGACTCCGAGAAGAAGGTCCAGAACTCGCAATCCGACGCCTGCAGACGCTCCATCAGCACCTGCTGGATTTTCTGCCGCACTTCGGTGGAGTAGATATCGCGCGGCACATAGGCCAGGCAATAGCAGAAGCGGCCGTACGGGTCCTTGCGCAGGAACACGCGAATCTTGTTGCGCTCCTGGATCTGCACGATCGACATCACGGTGTTGAACAGTTCGTCCACCGGAGTCTGGAACAGGTCGTCACGGGGCAGGACTTCCACCACCTGGGCCAGTTCCTTGCCCAGGTGAGCCTTGGCCTGGAAGCCCGAGCGGCGCTCGATTTCTGCCACCTTGCGACGAATATAAGGGATCACCCGCACGCTCTCGCCGTACACCGAAGAGGTGTACAGGCCCATAAAGCGGCACTCCTTGATGACCTTGCCGCTGGCATCGATCTGGCGAATCGACACATAGTCCGGGTACGCCGGGCGATGCACGCGGCTCGGGTGCGCGGCCTTGGCGAACGACAGCAGGGTCGGCTCGCGCAGGTAGCTGACGGCGTAGTCTTCGATACGCAGGTCTTCGGCGGTGAGCCCGGCGCGCAACAGCTTGGTCAGGCCCAGGAACGAGTCGGGGTCATATTCGATATGACCGCCATCGGCATCGTCACGCACCACAAATTCTTCATAGCCCAAGAAGGTGAAGTGGTTGCCCACCAGCCATTCCAGGAAGCTTTTGACTTCGGTTTTCTCATCGGCATCGACGGCGTACTGGCAGTTGTCGACACTGGCCAGCAGTTCCTGCACCTTGGCCTTCATCGGCTCGAAGTCAGCCACGGCAACCCGTACTTCACCCAGAACCTGCTCCAGTTCCTTGCTCAGCACATTCAATTCGGCGGCGTGTGCGCAGCGATCGATTTCCAGGTACATCAGCGACTCTTGCGAGACACCTTCCCCCGTGGTGCCCTTGGGCAGGATTTCCAGCAACTCGCCTTTGCCGCCGCGACGCACGCTCAACACCGTGGTTTGCAGGGTATGAATGCTGTAACCGCGACGGTTCAGCTCGGTACGCACAGAGTCCACCAGAAACGGCAGGTCGTGGTGCAGGACTTCAACTGCCGTGTGGGTGGACTGCCAGCCGTGGCGCTCGTAGTCGGGGTTGAACACCCGCACTTGCGGCTGGGCCGGGTCGAAACGCTCCAGCAGGCGCCACGCCGACAGCGTGCAGCCGGCGAGGTCGGACATGCGCCGCTGGGTAAGTTCATCCAGAGAAATGATGCCGAAGAATTGCTCAGCGAACAGCGCCACTTGTGGCAGTGCCTGTTCACTGATGTGCTGCGCCAGTGCCGCTTGCAGTTGATGCTGGAAGTCGGCTTTGCTGGCTGCGGTGAAGAACGCCATCTGTGGTACTCCGCTTGGGCTTGTTATTGAGAGAAGCGTCGCGTGTTGTTCCCGCGTGAGGAGGTGAAGCTGGCCGTGACCCACGGGTCACATTCACCTGCAAGGATGGTGATCTACAAAAACGACTGCCGGTTGAACAGGCTGTGTCTTTAGAGATAACAATCACCGCGCAGCTTAACGATTGCGCTGTACGGCCTGCTTACGGTGCGGCGACATATTCGGTCATCGGGACGCAACCGCCAGGGCGGTCATAGAACAACCCTAGCATCGGCAAGCGAAAAACCTTCATAAAAGCACCGTAGTTTCCGTAGCGAGCAACAGAAATGACTGACCATTTGCCCAGTTGTTCCATTCAAACCTGCACAAATCGGTTCAGGCTGGCAAAATTGGCCTCTGATCGACCTACCCGCGCCCAGAGCGCCAGGAATTACCCATGCAAATGACCACCGACCACCTGCTCGCCAACCCGTGCGACGACGAAGAAGACAATATGGCCATGCTGTGCTGCCACACCGACAGCGGCGAAATGTTTCTGATGACCCGTTACCCGGACGAAGACGAGCTGGAAATCACCCTTGAAGACGAGCCTTCGACCCTGGACGGCGTCAAGGTCACCTTGAGCCCTACCCGCCTGCTGATCGAAATCGGCGCGGGTGATGCGGACGTTCTCAAGGGCGATGACCACCTGGAAATCCTCCACAACACCCCTGCGGCAGACCTTGGCGAAGTCGAAGAGACCCTGCAGAACATCCTCAAGGGCACCGGCACCTATATCAGCGAGCTGAATTAATCCTCCATGAGGAAGGGAGTCTTGCAGGGCACATTGTGGGAGCGAGCCTGCTCGCGATGCAGGCGATGCGATCTGTCTGGCCCAGCGCACTGATACCATCGCGAGCAGGCTCGCTCCCACAGTCATACACTTCCACTGGAGCTCACCACCATGCGCCCGATCTTCGATGCCCACTGCCATATCATTGACAGCGCCTACCCGCTGATTCCCAACAATGGCTATGTGCCCGAGTTCTTCAGTGTCGATGACTACCTGGCCCGGGCCACCCCCCTGGGTATCGTGGGCGGTGCCGTGGTATCGGGTTCCTTTCAGGGCTACGACCAGAGCTACCTGATCGCTGCACTCAAGCGTTTAGGCCCGGGGTTTGTGGGCGCGACCCAGTTGCCCGCCAGTGTCACCGATGCCGAGCTGCAGACCCTGCGCCGGCAGGGCATCCGCGCCCTGCGCTTCAACCTCAAGCGCGGAGGCTCCGAACAACTTGACCAGCTCGAATCATTGGCCATGCGCGTGCATGAACAAGTGGGCTGGCATTCCGAGCTGTACGTTGACTCACGGGAACTGTCAGGGCTGGAAGACCGGTTGCGACGCCTGCCGGCGCTGAGCATCGACCATCTGGGTTTAAGCCATGAGGGCCTGCCCAGCCTGCTGCGCCTGGCGGAGCACGGCGTGCGGATCAAGGCCTGCGGTTTTGGCCGGGTTGATTTTGCCGTGCCGCAAGTACTGCAACAGATCCATAGCATCAACCCCGACGCCCTGATGTTTGCTACGGACCTGCCATCAACCCGGGCGCCACGTGCCTTTGAGGACAACGATATCGCCTTGCTGGTAGAGGCCCTTGGCGAAGATGGCGCACACAAAGCCCTGTGGCATAACGCACGCAGCTTTTATGGCTTTTAATCCTGTAGCCGCTGACGAGCGTAGCGAGGCCAAGATCGAACGCAAAGCGTTCGCTAATCCGATAGACGCGGTGCAGCCGAACTATCGGATGGCCGGGATTTACGACTGCTGCGCAGCCGTTCGCAGCCTCGCTACGCTCATCAGCGGCTACAAGACCCCGTGCAGATGAGCACCAATCTCAACAAGCCCGGGCATTTCAGGTTTTTCCTGTAAAAATCCCCACCGCCATTAGTCCGCAGAGCCTCCAATGGATTAAAGTAACGCCCCCAGCCCCGGTGTAATTTCTGCGCCGCCGGTGTCCTTTTCAGGAACAGTCATCGATGGAACATCGTGAAGCGCTACTGGCGCTGCGAACCTTTCTTTCAACCCAGATCCTCGGTCAGGAAAAACTGATCGACCGTCTGCTGATCGCCTTGCTCGCTGATGGCCATATGCTGGTCGAGGGCGCCCCCGGCCTGGCCAAGACCAAGGCCATCAAGGAGCTGGCAGAAGGTATTGAAGCGCAGTTCCATCGAATCCAGTTCACTCCCGACCTGCTGCCTGCCGATATCACCGGCACCGAGATCTATCGCCCGGAAACCGGCAGCTTCGTGTTCCAGCAAGGGCCGATCTTCCATAACCTGGTACTGGCAGACGAAATCAACCGCGCCCCGGCCAAGGTGCAATCGGCGCTGCTTGAAGCCATGGCCGAGCGCCAGGTCAGTGTCGGGCGCAGTACCTATGAGCTGTCGCCGCTGTTTCTGGTCATGGCCACGCAAAACCCCATTGAGCAGGAAGGCACCTACCCGCTGCCCGAAGCCCAGCTCGACCGCTTTCTGATGCACGTCAAAATCGGTTTCCCGGATGCCGCCGTCGAACGCCGCATTCTGCAGCAGGCACGTGGCGAAGCCCTTAACGGGGAAACCAAGCCCGAGCGCCGGGTCAGCCAGCAGGCCATCTTCGCCGCGCGCAAGGAAATCCTCGGCCTGTACATGGCCGATGCCGTGGAGGAGTACCTGGTGCAACTGGTCATGGCCACCCGCACCCCGGGCAAGTTCGACCCGGAAATGGCCGAGTGGATCGCCTACGGCGCCAGCCCCCGCGGTTCGATTGCCCTGGACCGCTGCGCACGGGCCCACGCCTGGCTGGCCGGGCGCGACTTCGTCAGCCCCGAAGATATCCAGGCTGTGTTGTTTGACGTGCTGCGCCACCGCATCATCCTGTCGTTTGAAGCCGAAGCCGCCGGTATCGACCAGGACCGCGTGGTGCAACGCATCCTCGACGTCGTGGCCGTTGCCTGACCCATGAACATCCCCCTGCCCGCCGAGCCCGGCATCCGCGTCACCCTTGCGGAACTGATCGAGATGCGCCATCGGGTGCGTGAAGTGCAGCTGTTCGCCTCGCCCAGCCAGCGCAGCCCGCTGGTGGGCCTGCATCACTCGAAACTGCGCGGACGCGGGGTCGACTTCGATCAGGTGCGGGTCTATCAGGCCGGTGACGATGTGCGCACCATTGACTGGCGCGTCACGGCGCGTACCCAGGAACCGCATACCAAGATGTTCCATGAGGAACGCGAGCGGCCAATTTTCATCCTTGCCGAACAAAGCCGGCGGCTGTTTTTCGGCTCGGGGCTGATGTTCAAGTCGGTGCTTGCCGCCCAGGCCGCCAGCCTGATCGGCTGGGCCGCCCTGGGCCACAACGATCGTGTTGGCGGGCTGGTGTTTGGCGACCATGAACACTACGAAATCAAGCCGCGGCGCAGCAAGCAGAGCCTGCTGCAGTTGCTGAACCGCCTGGTGCGGGTCAACCAGTCGCTGCACACCGAAGTGCAATCGGACCGCGACGCGCTGGGCATGGCCCTGATCCGCGCCCGTGAAGTACTGCGCCCCGGCAGCCTGGTGATCGTGATCTGTGATGAACGCGGCCTCACCGACGCCGCCGAGCAGCAACTGAGCCTGCTGTCACGCCATTGCGACCTGATGCTACTGCCGTTGTCCGACCCTCTCGATCACGCCTTGCCCGCGGCAGGGTTGCTGCGCTTTGCCGAGCGCGGCGCGCAACTGGAACTGGACACCCTCAACTATGATCTGCGCCAGGCCTACCGCGCCCAGGCCGAGGCCCGCATCGCCCGCTGGGAACTGCTGGCGCAAAAACTGCGGGTGTTGCTGATGCCGCTGAGCACTCAAAGCGAGATGGTCGAACAGCTGCGCGAATACCTGAACG
Organism: Pseudomonas sp. FSL R10-1339; assembly: GCF_009600545.1. Classification (NCBI taxonomy): domain Bacteria; kingdom Pseudomonadati; phylum Pseudomonadota; class Gammaproteobacteria; order Pseudomonadales; family Pseudomonadaceae; genus Pseudomonas; species Pseudomonas sp. FSL R10-1339. The sequence continues at coordinate 32,541 of NZ_WIVQ01000046.1, forward strand.
CCAAACGGCCCGGCAAAGCCTCATGAAAGAACTTGAACAACTGCAACCCTTGATCCTGCCGCCTGCACTCGGCATCTGGCCGCCAGCGCCGGGCTGGTGGCTATTATTGCTCGTGGTGCC
>NZ_WIVQ01000047.1:0-32226 GCF_009600545.1 Pseudomonas sp. FSL R10-1339
CGGCCATCCTGTCGCAGCCGCCGGGCTCGGTGGCGGGGCGTTTCCGCACCACTGAACAGGGCGAAATGATTCGCTTCAAATTCGGCCTGCCGGACATTGCCGAGCAAAATCTCAACCTGTACCTGGCCGCCGTGCTGGAGGCCACTTTGCTGCCACCGCCCCTGCCGGAGCCGGGCTGGCGGGTACTGATGGATGAGCTGGCGGCAGACGGGGTCGCTGCCTACCGTGGCGTAGTGCGGGATAATCCGCAGTTCGTCGAGTACTTTCGCCAGTCCACCCCGGAGCAGGAGCTGGGCCGCTTGCCTCTGGGCAGTCGGCCGGCCAAGCGCCGGGCAGGGGGCATTGAAAGCCTGCGGGCCATCCCGTGGATTTTTGGCTGGACCCAGACCCGCCTGATGTTGCCCGCCTGGCTGGGTTGGGAAACTGCATTGCGTCGTGCACTGGAGCGCGGTGAAGGTGATCAACTGGCACAAATGCGTGAGCAGTGGCCCTTCTTTCGCACCCGTATCGACATGCTGGAAATGGTCCTGGCCAAGGCCGATGCCGATATCGCCCGGCTTTACGACGAGCGCCTGGTGACCCCGGAACTGCTGCCATTGGGTGCGCACTTACGCGACTTATTGTCGCAGGCGTGCGCAGTGGTGCTGGGCTTGACCGGGCAGGCGCAGTTGATGGCACATAGCCCGGAGACGCTCGAGTTCATCCGTTTGCGCAACACTTACCTTGATCCTCTTCATCTATTGCAGGCCGAGCTGCTGGCACGCTCGCGTCGCCAGCAAGCGGCGCAGGACAGCCCTCTGGAACAAGCGTTGCTGGTGACTGTGGCCGGGATCGCGGCCGGCTTGCGCAACACCGGCTAAGGCAAAACAGCGGCAAATGTCGCGCCAGAGCGGGCGGGGACACGGCAGACTGGATGCCGATCGCTGCGCGGGCGCGACACTTTATTGTGGGGTTGCGACCTGTGACACCCGGCCGCACAGGCCCGTTTGGCTGTAATTTTTCCTACTTTGGGCGGCTTGTGTGGGCCGGGCCTGCTGTGTATCTTGATCAGCCCTTGGCCGTTTTGATGGCCATAACCCGATTTTGAGACTGGCCCAAAGAGGCGAGTTTGTTGTCATTTAAATAAAAAATTTGAGGAGCACATCGATGCGCGTAATTCTGCTGGGAGCTCCCGGGGCCGGTAAAGGTACTCAGGCAAAGTTCATCACTGAAAAATTTGGCATCCCGCAAATCTCCACCGGCGACATGTTGCGTGCAGCCGTAAAAGCCGGCACCGAGCTGGGCCTGATCGCCAAAGGCGTGATGGACAGCGGCGGCCTGGTTTCCGACGACCTGATCATCAATCTGGTCAAAGAGCGCATTGCTCAGCCGGATTGCGTAAACGGTTTCCTGTTCGACGGTTTCCCGCGCACCATTCCGCAAGCTGAAGCGCTGGTTAAAGCCGGTGTCGAGCTGGATCACGTGCTGGAAATCGCCGTTGAAGACGAAGAGATCGTCCAGCGTATTGCTGGCCGTCGTGTACACGAAGCCTCGGGCCGTGTGTACCACACCGTCTACAACCCGCCAAAGGTTGAAGGCAAGGACGATGTGACCGGCGAAGATCTGGTACAGCGCAAGGACGACACCGAAGAAACCGTTCGTCACCGCCTGTCTGTTTACCATTCGCAAACCAAGCCGCTGGTGGACTTCTACCAGAAGCTGGCCGCTGCTCAGGGCAAGCCCAAGTACAGCCACGTTGAAGGCGTTGGCTCGGTAGAATCGATCACGGCCAAGGTGCTTGAAGCACTGAGCTGATAAGTCGATTTTGCGTCATGACAACAGCCCGCTTGCGGGCTGTTGTTGTTTATACTGCTGCACTTTTTTCAATTCTGATTCTGACGGGAACACCGATGACCACCTTGCTGGCCCTGGATACCGCGACTGAAGCTTGCTCAGTTGCCTTGTTGCACGATGGCAAGGTTACTAGCCACTACGAGGTGATCCCGCGCCTGCATGCGCAAAAGCTGTTACCGATGATCAAGGCGCTGCTGGCCGCGGCCGGTGTCGAGCTGTCGGCGGTTGAGGCCATTGCCTTCGGTCGCGGGCCTGGTGCCTTTACCGGTGTGCGTATTGCCATTGGCGTGGTTCAGGGCCTGGCCTTTGCACTGGAGCGCCCGGTGTTGCCGATCTCCAACCTGGCGGTCCTGGCCCAGCGTGCTCACCGTGAGCACGGCGCAACCCAGGTGGTGTCGGCGATCGATGCACGCATGGACGAGGTGTATTGGGGCTGCTACCGCGAAGAAGCGGGTGAGATGCGCCTGCAAGGCGCTGAAGCGGTATTGGCGCCTGAGGCTGCGGCCTTGCCCGATGGTGCTACAGGCGACTGGTATGGCGCGGGCACTGGCTGGGGCTATGCCGAGCGCTTGAACGTCAAGCCGTATGCAATGGACGCAGGCATGTTGCCCCACGCCGAAGACCTGCTGACCCTGGCCCGCTTTGCCTGGGCCCGCGGCGAAGCCATCCGTGCCGATGACGCCCAGCCTGTGTACCTGCGCGACAAGGTAGCGGCTACAAAAGCCGAACGTGGCGTTTGATCCACTTTTGTAGCAGCTGCCGAGCGGAGCGAGGCTGCTGCTACAAAATGGCCGGCCCATTTGCTTAGTCTGCCCTGCGCCGCTAAATTGTATCTATCGTTACAGAGCATGCAGCCATGCGCATTGACAGCTTTTCTCCCCGGTCATACCCCATCAAGCGCAAGCCGCGTAATGGTCAGGCGGTGGTTGATGAGTCGGTTGAAGACACTGAGGCTGCGCCCGAAAACACCCCCCGCACATCCTCCGGCGCCGAGCGCATCAGCCAGTTGCCGGTGCGCTCGCAAGACATGATCTTCCAGCGCGCCATGAGCAAAAGCGCGGCCAGTGCCCTTGCCAGCTACCTGACCACCGCAGGCTTCGTCGACTGGGAACAGGAAGTGCTGGGCCTGGATCTTTACATCTGAGTACATGACTGACCTTCCTTACTACCTCGGTTGTCCGTCCTGGAGTGAAAACGCCTGGCGCGAAGGGCTGTATCCGCAAAACGCCCGCCCGGCGGATTTTCTGAGCCTGTATGCGCAGGTGTTCAATGCGGTCGAGGGCAACACCACGTTTTACGCCAGGCCTGCACCGACCACGGTGGTCCGATGGGCACAAAGCCTGCCTGAACACTTTCGGCTGACGGCCAAGTTCCCTCGGGATATCAGTCACGGCGGTGATTTGCGCGAGCAATTGCATGCAGCCGAAGACTTCCTGCAACTGTTGCAGCCCTTGGGGGCGCGTGTAGCGCCATTTTGGCTACAACTCCCGGCAAGCTTCGGGCCACAGCGCCTGGCGGAGCTGGTGAGCTTTGTGGACGCCTTGCAGAGGCCGTTGGCCGTTGAGGTGCGGCATCCGGAGTTCTTCGCCAAGGGCGATGCCGAGCGCCTGCTCAATCGTCTGCTGATGGATCGAGGGGTTGAGCGTATCTGCCTTGATTCGCGGGCACTGTTCAGTTGTGATTCGGGCGACCCTGCCGTGCTTCACGCACAATCGAAAAAGCCCAGGGTGCCCCCACGTCCGGCGGCTTTCACGCAATGTCCGCAGGTGCGTTTTATTGGCCGTCCGGAGCTTGAGGCCAACGATCCTTACCTGGTGCCCTGGGTTGAAAAAGTCGCGGGCTGGATCGAGGAAGGGCGCACGCCCTATGTTTTTTTGCACACGCCGGACAATCACCGTGCTCCGGAACTGGCACGGCGTTTTCATCTTCAACTGAGTGAAAGGTTACCTGGGTTGCCGGCATTGCCCGAGCTGCATCCCCCCCAGAGTCGCGAACAACTAGGCCTGCTTTAAGCCGCCAGGCGCAAGTTGTTGACCACCAGCGGGCGTGCCCAGCCCAGATCGAAATCCATGGCCCGTTGTTGCTCGATCAGGGTCATGGCATCGAAGGGCTCGGCAGGCGGCGGCAGCAAGTCAGACTCAAACTCGGCAATGGGCAGATGCAACGCGCGAGGTTCAGGCGCAGGGCCCGGTTCAGGCAGCGGATGGCCCTGAGCCATGACTACTGGGCGCACCCACGTAGTGTTGAAATCCTGCTGGTGTTGTTGCTCGACAATGACCTCAGGCGGGTAGGGCACGCCGGGCGGTGGCAGCAGGTCCAGTTCAAATTCGGCAATGGGCAAAAACAGGGCTTCAGGCGGGCGCAGTTCAGTGTCCTGAACGTCGCAGTGGCGCTGGGTCACGATAGTGCCCAAAACCTCACTGCCGCCACGGGGCTCGGCATTTTCATTTTTGGCTGTCGGCGCTGTATCAACCGTCGCATAGTCTTCAGTACCGGACTGCTCGGCCAATGCCTGGGCGTAGAAGTCCTTCCACAGGTGGTTGACGCTTCCTGTGATCTGGGAATTGTGTCGGCCAAAGTCACCAACGGGCGCAATAAAGCCGATAGATGCGGATTGAATGTCTGACATAACTCTCGGTTGGCGCTCAGCTCTGGCAAAATGCCGGATATTTCATTTATCGGCAGTCTTTGCCGATCATTAAATTTTTGAGCGTGTTTTTAGATGATTGAGCAAACAGCGGGCTGTCGTATCAAAGTCGAGGCACTGGACGAGGCTTATCAGGCCCTGGCCGAGCAATGGGCCGAGCGTCTGGGTTTGTCGCTGGACGAACCGGACGCCGAGTTCGCCTTGCAATTGAGCGCCCAGGGTTTGCAGCTGCAGCAGTTGGGCGCAGATGCGCCGGGCCCGGTGCGGGTCGACTTTGTCGAAGGTGGCGCGGCCCATCGACGTTTGTTTGGCGGCGGCACGGGGCAGATGATCGCCAAGGCCGTGGGGATTCAGCAGGGTGTGCGCCCGCGGGTGCTGGATGCCACGGCGGGCCTGGGCAAGGATGCATTTGTGCTGGCGAGCCTGGGCTGTGAAATGAGCCTGATCGAGCGCCAGCCGCTGATCGGTGCCTTGCTCGAAGACGGGCTGGCCCGTGGTCTGGATGACTTTGAGGTGGCGCCGATCGTGTCGCGTATGCACTTGCTCAAGGGCAATTCGATCGAAGTGATGCGCAATTGGCAAGGCGAACCGCCGCAGGTGATTTACCTGGACCCGATGTTCCCCCATCGCGAAAAAACCGCTCTGGTGAAAAAGGAAATGCGCTTGTTCCGGCCATTGGTGGGTGATGACAACGATGCCCCGGCGTTGCTGGAAGCTGCGCTGGCGTTGGCCAGCCACCGGGTGGTGGTCAAGCGCCCGCGCAAGGCACCGTGCATTGCCGGGCCCAAGCCGAGCCATGCGCTGGATGGTAAGTCGAGCCGTTACGATATTTATCCGAAAAAAGCGTTGAAACCTTAAAAGCCCCTCACCCTAGCCCTCTCCCGGAGGGAGAGGGGCCTAAAAGGTAAAAGCAAATCTGCGTAACACCACACATCAGCCCTCTCACCCTCCGGGAGAGGGTTGGGGTGAGGGTAAAAGGCGCCGCGGTCTCACGACAATGGCTGATACGCCCGCATAAATATCCCCACCACTTCCTGCACATGGGCCTCGCTTTCCTCGGGCCCCGGCGGTTCACCGCCAGCAAACAGCAGGCGAAAGTTCGGCGCGCCCTTGAGCATGCAGAAGAAGTGCTCCGCCGCATAATGGGGGTTGTCGATCTGCAGCGCGCCACTTTGATCCATCTTGCGCAGTAGCCCCTCCATCTCGTGCACCACACGCTCCGGCCCGGCCTCCAGAAAGATCTGCGACAGCTTCGGATCCTGGCTGCCCAGGGCAACCATCAGGCGATGCAGGTTCAGCGACTCTTCACTGTTGATCAGCACCTGAAAACCACGGGCAATGTTCACCAATACATCCTTGATCGGCTTGCCTGCAGGTAATTCAAAGAACAGTACCGGCAACTGTTCGGTGCATTTGGACATGATGGCCGAGGAAAACAGGGTCTCCTTGTCGGTGAAGTGACTGTAGACCGTCAGTTTTGACACGCCTGCCAGACCCGCAACCGCATCCATGCTGGTGTTGGCATAGCCCTTGGTCAAAAACAGGGTTTTGGCGGCGTCGAGGATCGACTGGCGTTTTGCCAGGTCCTTGGGGCGCCCGAGGGCATTGGGGGGTAAAGGATTGTCAGACATATCCGTTTATTACTGGACTGGTGAGTTTAGTATTAATAACATGCTGCCAGTATAAATATTCCAAGCCCCATTAGCGAAAGGTCATCACCATGTTGCGCCATGCCTTGCCCCGCGCTGTGCCTGTGTGTCTGCTGTTTTTATTGTCTGGGTGTGGGCAGCAGGAGCCCGCAAAAATCAGCATCAGCCCGGCGATGGTGGTGCAACCGCAGCCTTCGGCACTGGCCAGCCAGAGTTACCCCGGCGAAGTGCGGGCACGCTTTGACCCGCAGTTGGCGTTTCGCATTGGCGGCAAAGTTACCAAGCGTCTGGTGGACGAGGGGGAGCGGGTCAAGGCTAATCAGCCGCTGGCCGAGCTGGACCCGCAGGACGTGCGCCTGCAACTGGACGCCACCCGCGCCCAGGTCGCCGCCGGGCAGGCCAACCTGAACCTGGTGCGTGCCGAGCGCGACCGCTACAAGACCCTGCTGGACCGGCAGATGGTCAGCCGTTCGCAGTTCGACAACGCCGAAAACCTCTACCGCTCAGGCGAAGCCAGGCTGCAACAGCTCAAGGCCGAGCAGGACGTGGCCAGCAATCAGGCGAGTTATGCGGTGTTGCGTGCGCCGCAAGACGGTGTGATTGCCCAGCGTCAGGTCGAAGTGGGGCAGGTGGTCAATGCCGGGCAAACGGTGTTTACCCTGGCTGCCGACGGCGAGCGTGAGGTATTGATCAGCTTGCCGGAACAGGATTTTGGCCGTTTCAAGATAGGCATGCCGGTAGCGGTCGAGTTGTGGTCGCAGCCTGGCCAGCGCTTCAGCGGCCGCATCCGCGAACTGTCGCCTTCAGCTGATCCTAAATCGCGCACCTTTGCTGCGCGTATCGCTTTCACCGCTGGCAAAGTGCCTGCCGAACTGGGACAAAGTGCCCGGGTGTTTATTCAGAGTGAAGGTGTCAGCTCGCTGTCGGTGCCGTTGTCGGCCCTGACGGCGGAAAATAGTGCGTCCTATGTGTGGCGGGTGGGCCAGGGCAACAAGTTGGAGCAGGTGCCCGTGCGTGTGGGGCCGTTTGGCGAAAGCAGCGTGCCGGTGCTCGAAGGCCTTACGGCCGATGACTGGATTGTTGCCGCCGGTGTGCATGTGTTGCATCCCGGCCAGGAGGTGCGGCCGATTGATCGCTCCAACCGGGCGATCAATGTCGCGGCCAAGGAGTAGTCGCCATGGGTTTTAACCTTTCCGCATGGGCGTTGCGAAATCGTCAGATCGTCCTGTTTCTGATGCTGTTGCTGGCAATCGTTGGCGGTCTTTCTTACACCAAATTAGGGCAAAGCGAAGACCCGCCGTTTACCTTCAAGGCGATGGTAATCCGCACCCTGTGGCCGGGCGCCACGGCTGAAGAAGTCTCGCGTCAGGTCACCGAGCGAATCGAGAAGAAACTGATGGAAACCGGCGAGTACGAGCGCATTGTCTCGTTCTCGCGCCCGGGTGAATCGCAAGTGACCTTTATGGCCCGCGATTCGATGCATTCCGACCAGATCCCCGAGCTGTGGTATCAGGTACGCAAAAAGATCAGTGATATCCGCTACACCTTGCCACCGGATGTTCAGGGGCCGTTCTTCAACGATGAATTTGGCACGACCTTTGGCAATATCTACAGCCTGAGCGGCGAAGGTTACGACTACGCGGTACTCAAGGACTACGCTGACCGTATCCAGATCCAGCTACAGCGGGTCAAGGATGTGGGCAAGGTCGAGTTGCTGGGCCTGCAGGACGAAAAAATCTGGATCGAACTGTCCAACCTCAAGCTCGCGACCCTGGGTTTGCCGCTGGCTGCCGTGCAAAAAGCCCTTGAAGAGCAAAACGCAGTATCGACGGCGGGCTTCTTCGAAACCCCGACCGAGCGCGTGCAATTGCGTGTGAGCGGTAACTTCAAGACGGTCGAAGAGATCGAGCGCTTCCCCATTCGCGTAGGCGAGCGCACCTTGCGCATCAGCGACGTGGCGGATGTGCGTCGCGGTTTTAATGATCCTCCGGCACCGCGCATGCGCTTTATGGGCCAGGACGCGATTGGCCTGGCCGTGGCGATGAAGGACGGTGGCGATATTCTGGTGCTGGGCAAGGCACTGGACACCGAGTTTGAGCGGATCCAGAAAAACCTTCCGGCGGGGATGCAACTGGGCAAAGTGTCAGACCAGCCTGCGGCGGTGAAAACCAGCGTTGGTGAGTTTGTGCAGGTGCTGGTCGAAGCACTGGTCATCGTTTTGCTGGTGAGTTTTTTCTCCCTGGGTGTGCGTACCGGCATGGTGGTGGCGCTGACCATTCCGCTGGTGCTGGCCATGACTTTTGCCGCCATGCATTACTTTGGCATCGGCCTGCACAAGATCTCGCTGGGCGCGTTGGTGCTGGCGCTGGGCCTGCTGGTCGACGACGCGATCATCGCCGTGGAAATGATGGCGATCAAAATGGAGCAGGGCTACGACCGGCTCAAGGCCGCCAGCTTTGCCTGGACCAGCACCGCGTTCCCGATGCTCACCGGTACGCTGATAACGGCTGCGGGCTTTTTGCCGATTGCCATGGCGCAGTCGAGCACCGGCGAATACACCCGCTCGATTTTCCAGGTGGTGACCATTGCCCTGCTGGCGTCGTGGGTGGCTGCGGTGGTGTTTGTGCCGTATTTGGGCGCGCTGTTGTTACCGGACCTGGCGAAGATTCATGCGGCCAAACACGGCACAGGGGCTGGCGTGCCTGACCCCTATGCAACGCCATTTTACCAGCGCGTACGTCGGTTGGTGGAGTGGTGTGTGACCCGGCGCAAAACCGTGATTGCCCTGACCGCGTTGGTGTTTATAGGCTCGGTGGTGCTGTTCAAGTTTGTTCCGCAGCAGTTCTTCCCGGCGTCCAGCCGACTGGAGCTGATGGTCGATATGAAGCTGGCCGAGGGTGCTTCGTTGAGCAACACCACCGACCAGGTCAAGCAGCTCGAGGCACTGCTCAAGGATCACCCGGGCATCGAGAACTATGTGGCTTACGCAGGCACCGGTTCGCCCCGCTATTACCTGCCACTGGATCAGCAACTGCCCGCGGCGAGCTTTGCCCAGTTTGTGGTGTTGGCCAAGACCATCGAGGACCGGGAAAGCCTGCGCACCTGGTTGATCGACACGCTCAATGAACAGTTCCCGACGATACGCTCGCGGGTGACGCGTCTGGAAAACGGCCCGCCTGTGGGCTATCCGGTGCAGTTTCGGGTGACCGGCGAGCATATCGAAGAGGTACGGGCGCTGGCGCGCAAGGTCGCAGCCCAGGTGCGGGGCAACCCCCATGTGGTTAACGTGCACCTGGACTGGGAAGAGCCGAGCAAGGTGGTCAACCTCAATATCGATCAGGACCGGGCGCGTGCCCTGGGGGTGAGTACGGCCAACCTGTCGCGCTTCTTGCAAAGTACCTTGCTGGGCTCGACGGTCAGCCAGTACCGCGAAGATAACGAGTTGATCGAAATTCTGCTGCGCGGCACAGCCCAGGAACGTACCGAACTGGCGCTGCTGCCGAGCCTGGCGGTACCGACCGATAATGGCCAGAGCGTTGCCCTGTCGCAGATTTCGACCCTGGAGTACGGCTTTGAAGAAGGCATTATCTGGCACCGCAATCGTCTGCCGACCGTGACGGTGCGGGCGGATATTTACGGTAAGGAGCAACCGGCGACCCTGGTGCAGCAGATTCTGCCGACCCTGGAAGGTGTGCGTGCCGAGCTGCCGGATGGCTATCTGCTGGAGGTGGGTGGCACGGTGGAAGACTCCACCCGTGGCCAGGACTCGGTGAAGGCCGGCGTACCTCTGTTTATCGTGGTAGTGCTGACGTTGCTGATGGTACAGCTGCGCAGTTTCTCGCGCATGGTGATGGTATTCCTGACGGCGCCTTTGGGTTTGATCGGGGTGACATTGTTCCTGTTGTTGTTTGGCAAACCGTTCGGTTTTGTGGCGATGCTGGGCACCATTGCGTTGTCGGGGATGATCATGCGCAACTCGGTGATCCTGGTGGATCAGATCGAGCAGGATAAGGCGGCGGGGCTGGACCCGTGGCGGGCGGTGATTGAAGCGACGGTGCGGCGGTTCCGGCCGATTGTGCTGACCGCGCTGGCGGCGGTACTGGCGATGATTCCACTGTCACGCAGCGTGTTCTTCGGGCCGATGGCGGTGGCCATTATGGGCGGGTTGATCGTGGCGACTGTGCTGACGTTGCTGTTCTTGCCTGCGTTGTATGCGGCTTGGTTCAAGGTGAAGAAGGTCTAGGAGCCAAAGCCCCTCACCCCAACCCTCTCCCTTCGGGAGAGGGTTGGGGTGAGGGCGAGCCTGCGGATTAGCGAATCTGATCCACGCGCACACGGATCGGCTGCTGGGTCTTGGCCGTCAGGTCGACACTGTTGCGCTCGGTGTTGATAAACAGCAACTGGCCGTTCTCTTCAATCCGCGCGCTGATTGCGTAGGTGTGGCCAGGTTTGATTTGCGCCGGGTCATAGGTCAGGTGGAAAGGCAGTGGCACCTGGCCTTTTACCGGGCCGCTCTGCTTGGCCAGCGTTACCGCTGGCGCGTCGGCCAGAGACACATCCTGCAGGCTCACTTCCAGTGTAGCGGTAGGTGGCAGGGCGATACGTTGCAGGTAGAACACTTCACCGTCGAGGGGCGCTTGCGGGGTCGAGGTCATGGAACTACAGGCTCCCAGCAGGGCGGTCAGGCTCAGTAAAAGTAACTTTTTCATAGGGCAGACTCCGTTTCTTTTCCTGTGTAAGACATTTCACACTGGAGAATGGAAGGGATTCTAGCAATGAACTTGCCTTTGAAGCGGCAAACCTGTGCCTGACAACCGCTGCTGTTTCAGTGGGTTATTCAGTCAGAGGTTCATCCTGGGATTCGTCAGGGGGGTTGTTGTGGCTGGCGGGTTGGATGCCGTTGCCACCGTGGACGCTGCCATCGGGATTCTGAACATGCCAGGGCGTGCCAGCATTACCCCTGGTTTCAGGAGAGGGGTGTTCGGAGGGGGTTTTGTTGTCTTGGGTCATTTCCAGACTTCCTTATCGTTGGTTTGCTTTGGATGTGTGCCGAAATCTTCGGCACACATCCAAGGCTAGTCGCGGATTGGAAGGCTGAAACCGGTTGAGACGTTTCAACTCAACTTTGCAGGATTATCCCACGCTCTCGGAAATATCCGCGGCATCTTCACTGCGGTGCAATGCCACCTGGCGAATGGACAGGCGGATTTCCGCAGGCAACACGCGCTTGGCGGCCCCTTCAGCCAGTTCACCGAGCAATTCGTGGTAGCTCAGCTTGCCATTGCTATCGCGGCGCAACACGTCCTCTTCAAGCAAGGTCTGGATAAAGTGCCGGAACAGGCTCTTGTCGAAGAATTCCGGGGCGTTGAGCCCATGCAGAATCGACAGGCGCTGGGCCATCATGGTGCACAGGTCTTCCAGTTCTTCGGCGCTCAGGGTGTTCTGGCCGCTGTTGAGCAGCAGGGATATGGCCATGTAAAAGCGCTGCAGGGTTTGCGCAATGCTTTTGGACAGCAGCGTCAGCAATACAAAGTGTCGCGAGCTTGGCGCAGGGCGCAGGTACACGTCTTTTTCGAACCGTAGCAACCCTTGCTCGACAAAGGCTTCAAGCCATTGATCGACCACTCCGTCGAGTTCTTGCTCGGACCAGCGGATAAACAGTTCCGATTGCAGGTACGGATACAGCGCATGGGTGTAGCGCAGGATCTGTTCGCGGCTCATGCGCGAAGTGCTCTGGAAGAAGCTGGCGAGCAATGATGGCAAGGCAAAGATATGCATCACGTTGTTGCGGTAATAAGTCATCAGTACCGCGTTCTGCTCATCCAGATAGAGGATCTTGCCCAGCGCATCGCTTTGCTCGGCCAGCAGATTCATGTCTTTGACATGCTTGATCAGCGCCGGGCCATCGCCTTCGGGCAAGGTGGTGTACGGCGAGTAAGGCACACGGCGCAGCAGGGCCAGATAGAGGTCCAGTACCCGGGCCATGGCTTGCTCATCCAGGGCCAGGCGGGTAGTGGACAGCAAGGCCAGTGCCACCAGGTTTACCGGGTTGATGGCCGCCGCTTCATTCAGATGCCGGGCAACCTTTTCTCCCAGGCGGTTGGTGGTCTGGCTCAGCCATTCAGGGCGGTAGGACGGTGCAAGCTCCTGCTGACGCCAGCCCGGCTGCTCCTGCTCAAGAAACTCGGCCAGCTTGATCGGCTCGCCGAAGTTGACTGCGACCTGACCGAACTTCTGTTTTTTCAGCGCACCGATCACTTTGAAAATGTCAAAAATCGACTCTTTTTTCTTGCTGGCGCCGCGCAGCTCACCCAGGTAGGTACGGCCTTCAAGAACGCGTTCGTAACCGATGTATACGGGTACGAACACGATCGGCGTGCGTGATGAACGCAGGAAACTGCGCACGGTGATGGCCAGCATCCCGGTTTTCGGTTGCAGCATGCGTCCGGTGCGCGAGCGGCCACCTTCGACGAAGTACTCCACCGGGAAACCCTTGGTGAACAGGGTGTGCATGTATTCGTTGAACACCGAGGTGTACAACGGGTTGCCCTTGAAGGTGCGGCGCATGAAAAATGCCCCGCCACGGCGTAGCAGCGGGCCCAGCACCGGCATGTTCAGGTTGATCCCGGCGGCAATGTGCGGCGGGGTCAGGCCGTTGCGAAACAGCAGATAGGACAGCAGCAGGTAGTCGATATGGCTGCGGTGGCACGGCACATAAATGATCTCATGGCCCTGGGCGACCTTTTGCACGCTCTCGATCTGGTTGACCTTGACCCCATCGTAAATCTTGTTCCAGAACCAGCTCAGCAGTACTTCAAAAAAACGGATCGCGGTGTAGGTGTAGTCCGAGGCGATTTCATTGGCGTAGCGCAGCGCAAGGGCACGGGCCTTGTCGGGCGAAATATTCTCGCGCTCGGCTTCATCGAGGATCGCCTGGCGCACGGAAGGCTCGTTGACCAGGCCCTTTACCAGCGTACGCCGGTGCGACAGGTCGGGGCCGATGGTCGAGATTTTCAGGTTGCGAAAGTGCACCCGTAAAATGCGCTGGGCCATGCGCACGGTGCGTTCGTGGCCCTTGTTGAGGTCGACCAGCTCTCGCATATGGATAGGGGCCGAGAACTGCACGCGGGTTTTACGGCCCAGAATCAGGATGCGCAGCATGCGCCGCAAACGCCCGGTCACGGCCCAGCTGTCGGCGAACAGCAGTTTCCAGGGGCTGGACTCGCTGTCGGGGGACTGGCCCCAGAATACGCTGACCGGGATGATTTGCGCGTCTTCCCCCGGGTGCTGGCTCAAGCCGTCAACCAGTCGGGTCAATACCGGCGGTGCGCCACGCTTGTCCTGACGCCCCAGCCAGTCCGGCTCGGGGGTCAGGTAGAAGAAGGCAGCTGGCTCTATCATCTCGCCTACGGCAACTGGCAGCACCGGGCGCGGCAGGCCGGCTTTGGAGCACTCGGCGTCGACAACGGCCAGCTCGGTCAGCGAGGGCGATTGCAGTACATAGAACACCGGTCGGCTGCGATCCAGGTTCAGGGTCAGCGAAGACTGGTTGATGGTCTCCGAGCGCACCCACAGGTACAGCAAGCGACGCAGGGCGCCAAATACAAGGCGGCGGAATGGGGAGGGGGTCATACGGCTTCTGCGTTAGTGAATTAAACGAGCGTTTACTCGGTCGGGTAGTTTGCAGTATCAGCGCAAAATCGGCAAAAAAGCGCTGAACTAATATTGATTGAGTGTTTTTTTGCCTGACCTATACTCGGTGGTCTTTCGCGATACTGCGTCAGACAGAGTTTTGCAGAGTCAGGTTCAAACGATAGTTCTCAAAGGGCCAGTTAACGAGCCCGATCAATAATAAAAAGGGGGGATGTTCCATGACTGCACGTGTAACGGGCAATGTGAAGTGGTTTAACGACGCAAAGGGCTACGGCTTTATCCAGTGCGAAGACGGGGCTGATGTGTTTGTGCATTACCGTGCCATTCGCGGTGAAGGCCATCGCAGCCTGGCCGAAGGTCAGCAGGTCGAATACACCCAGGTCTCGGGCGCCAAGGGCCTGCAAGCCGAGGATGTAGTGGGGTTGTAAGGCACTGCTTGCCCTCCCTGTGGGAGCGGGCTTGCTCGCGATTGCATCAGCGCATGTGCACATAGACACCGCGTCGGTCGCATCGCAGGCAAGCCAGCTCCCACAAGGGATCTATGGCCGGTCCGAATCAGGAACCGGTTTTCCAGGTGATTTCTTCCTGGCCGTCTTCGCTGATGCGGATCCAGCGGTCGGCGTCTGCCTCGCCCTGTTCTTCAACCCAGCTGCCCGGCGCGCAGCGCACTTCGATGTGCAATGCCTCAAAAGCAGCCTTGGCGCAGGCGATGTCGTCTTCCCACGGCGTCTGGTCACTGTCCAGGTACAGGCTATTCCATTTGCCTACAGCTTTTGGCATCCAGGTTACGGGCACGTTGCCGGCCATGCACTTCCAGGTTTCGCCTTTCTTTTTCCATTCCGTGCACGGTCCCAGCACGTTTGCCAGCCAGGCTTCGACGTCTTTGTAAGTGACGGCTTCTTTCAGGTAAATCTCGATATCGGGTTGGCGCATGGATGTCCTCACTGCGTGTCTGAAAAATCCATTCGCGGATTAGTCGGGCCAAGGGCATGGGCCCCTGGCCGTAAAATGGGTTATTGAAGTACGAAGTAATCGTAGCGCATCGACACGGTCACCACTAAAGGCTCGGGGTGCTCGATGACCTCGGCGCGCCGCTCGGCACTGGCACGCCAGCCGTGAGGGGTCATGGCCAGCAGGTTGGCGCGATCCTGGGGTTCGCTCAGGCTGAGGGTGAACTCCAGTGTTTCACTGTGCTGTAGCGACATGCCTTCGGGCACCAGGGCCAGATGCTTGTCGTCGGCGTAATCCCGGACTTCGTCGTACAGGCGTTCGCGCAATTCCATCAAGTGACCGCGGGTCGGGCCTACACGCATCAGGCCGCCACCGGGGGTGAGCAGGCGCTTGGCTTCGAGCCAGTCCAGCGGGCTGAACACACTGGCCAGGAACTGGCAGCTGGCGTCAGCCAGTGGCACGCGGGCCATGCTGGCGATCAACCAGGTCAGTTGCGGGCTGCGTTTACAGGCACGCTTGACCGCTTCGCGGGAGATATCCAGCGCGTAGCCATCGGCGTTGGGCAGCGCGTCGGCGATTTGCGCGGTGTAGTAACCCTCGCCACAGCCGATGTCGAGCCAGCGCTGCGGCGCGCGTTCGGCGGCCAGTTCGGCCAGGCGCTTGGCCACAGGGGCGTAATGCCCGGCGTTAAGAAAGTCGCGGCGGGCTTCAACCATAGCCTGGTTGTCGCCAGGGTCACGGCTGTTCTTGTGTTGCACCGGCAGCAGGTTCAGGTAGCCCTGGCGGGCACGGTCAAAGCGATGGCCGGCAGGGCACACCACACCATTGTCTGCCGCGTTGAGCGGCTCGGAGCAGATCGGGCAGGCGAGCATCAGGCGAGCAACTTGATCAGGGTCTGGTAGTAGATTTCGGTCAGCACGTCGAGATCGCTGGCCAGCACCCGTTCGTTGACCTGGTGAATGGTCGCGTTGACCGGCCCCAGCTCTACCACCTGGGTGCCCAGGGTCGCGATAAAGCGACCGTCGGATGTGCCACCGCTGGTGGAAGCCTTGGTTTCGCGACCGGTCACCTGCTTGATGCTCGACGACACGGCATCCAGCAGCGCCCCCGGCTCGGTCAGGAACGGCAGGCCGGACAGCGCCCAGTCGATGTGCCAGTCCAGGCCGTGCTTGTCCAGGATGTCCGCGACGCGCTTTTGCAGGCCCTCAACGGTGGACTCGGTGGAGAAGCGGAAGTTGAACACCGCCACCAGATCACCCGGGATGACGTTGGTCGCGCCTGTGCCTGAGTTGAGGTTGGAAATCTGGAAGCTGGTCGGCGGGAAAAAGGCATTGCCGTTGTCCCAATGCTCGGCGGCCAGCTCGGTCAGCGCAGGCACGGCCAGATGAATCGGGTTCTTGGCCAGATGCGGGTAGGCCACATGGCCTTGAACGCCGCGAACGGTGAGCTTGGCCCCCAGAGAACCGCGACGGCCGTTCTTGACCACGTCACCCACCAGGGAAGTGCTCGACGGCTCGCCGACGATGCACCAGTCCAGACGCTCGTTACGTGCGGCGAAACGTTCGATCACGGCCTTGGTGCCGTGATGGGCCGGGCCCTCTTCGTCACTGGTGATCAAAAATGCGACCTTGCCCTTGTGGTCCGGGTAGTCGCAGACAAAGCGTTCAGCGGCCACCAGCATGGCTGCCAGGCTGCCTTTCATGTCGGCCGCGCCACGGCCGCAGAGCATGCCGTGCTCATCGATCAGCGCGTCGAACGGGTCGTTCTGCCAGGCCTGTACCGGGCCGGTCGGTACCACGTCAGTGTGGCCGGCGAAGCACAGCACCGGGCCTTCGTGTTTGCCGTGGGTGGCCCAGAAGTTGTCGACGTCTTCGATGCGCATCGGCTCAAGCATGAAGCCGGCATCGCCCAGGCGCTGCATCATCAGCTTCTGGCAGTCAGCGTCGATCGGCGTCACGGAAGGGCGACGGATCAGATCGCAGGCGAGTTGCAGGGTCGGCGAAAGGTCGGCGTGGGCCGTCATGGTAGGGACTCCGAAGCGGGACACAAGGCACAAAAGGGCGGTTATCTTAAAGCAAAACGGCGGCCAGAGGCCGCCGTTTAGTGGTTGCAGTCGATTTATGCAGCGGGCTGCTCTTGTGCTTCTTCGACCGGTTTAGGCAACGAAGACATAAAGGCCATGATCAGCGCTGCCAGATACGGCAACGATTGCACCAGCAGCATCACCACCCAGAAACGCATGTCGTTGCTCGGCAGGCCTTGTACGAAGAAAATCCCCACAGCCGCGCCCCAGAGCAGCAGCATGATGAACACCTCTTCGCGGGCTTCCGAGATCGCTACCCAAAAGCCGTGGTTATCGGCGTTTTTAGGCGTCCGGAAGAACGGGATGCTGGTGGTGAAGAACCCGTACAGCACGGCTTTGGCGATGGTGTGGGACAACGCCAGCCCGGCCAGTGCCGCGGCGAAGGCGTCCTTGAGGTTGACCCCCACTGCACGGCGGTACAGGAAAATGATCTTGCCCACCTTGAACACAAATAGCGCCAGTGGCGGAATGGCGAAAATCAACAGTGGCGGGTCGACCCGCGTTGGCACGATGATCATTGCCGCCGACCACAACAGGGCACCGACAGTGAAGAAAATATTCATGCCGTCGGCCACCCATGGCAGCCAGCCTGCGAGGAAGTGATAGCGCTGGCCACGGGTCAGCTCCGTGTCTTTGCCCAGCAACAGGCTGGAGGTGTGACGCTTGATAATCTGAATCGCACCGTAGGCCCAGCGGAATCGCTGTTTCTTGAAGTCGATAAAGGTATCGGGCATCAGGCCCTTGCCATAGCTGTTGTGGGAATACGCGGCGGAATACCCTTTTTCAAATACCCGCAGGCCCAGCTCGGCGTCTTCACAGATGCACCAGTCTGCCCAGCCCAGTTCTTCGAGCACTGAACGGCGGGTCATGGTCATGGTGCCGTGCTGAATGATCGCATCGCGGTCGTTACGGGTGACCATGCCGATATGGAAAAAGCCCTTGTATTCGGAGTAGCAGAGCTTTTTGAAGGTGCTTTCGTTCTGGTCGCGGTAGTCCTGTGGCGATTGGACGATGGCGATTTTCGGGTCGGCAAAGTGCGGCACCATATGCTTGAGCCAGTTGCGGTCCACGCAGTAATCAGAGTCGATCACGGCAATCACTTCGGCATCCGGCGCGGTATGCGGGATCAGGTAGTTCAGCGCGCCGCCCTTGAAACCGGCCAGGGGCGCGACGTGGAAGAACTTGAAGCGCGGGCCGAGGGTGGCGCAGTAATCGCGCACCGGCTCCCAGACTGCCGGGTCCTTGGTGTTGTTGTCGATGATCAACACTTCGAAATCGGGGTAGTCGAGGTTGGCCAGGGCGTCGAGGGTCTGTTTGACCATCTCCGGCGGCTCGTTGTAGCACGGCACATGGATCGAGACTTTCGGACGGTAGGCATCGTCGGCTTCTACCGGTAAAAACTCCCTTCGCCGCTTGCGAATCCATACTGCTTCGGCCAGTTCATGGGCCTCGGTGAGCAGCACGATAAACACCCCGAGCGCACCTAAGCCAAGCAGAAAGCCCACAGTCAGGCTGAACCAGGTGCTGTATTGCTGGCTGTAGTCATAGGCGATCCACACCAGCACCGAGCCGCAGAGGAAAGCGGTAAAGGTCAGGAAGGTGCGGCCACGCTGGCGCAGGGCGGAACCGTCGATCAGCAGCAGTGCCAGCGACAGCAGGCCCATGACCACCGAGCCGATGGCCAGTACGCGCCACTGTGGAATCGCCACCACCGGCCCCTCAAAATTGAATTTTTGCTGGCGGGCAGCGTTGTACACGCCCCAGTACGCGCCCACTGAACCTTCGTCGCTGGCCTTCCACGGCTGGTCGAAGGCTTCGATCACAAAATAGTTGTAGCCCCGGCGGTTGAGGGTATTGACCAGCGTACGCAGATAAATCGCCTGGTCGGCCGGGGTAGCGTCAGCGCCACCGCGCATGCGGCCATTGCTCGGCCAGCCAACTTCCGACAGCAGCAGCGGTTTTTTCGGGAACATTTTTTTCAGGTCGCGGGCACGGTCCAGGACGAATTCGCCGGCCTTATCCACCGGGATAAATTCCCAGTAGGGCAGGATGTGCGCGGCGATCAGGTCAACGTGCTTGGCCAGTTGCGGGTACTTTTCCCAAATATGCCATTGCTCGGACGTGGTGACCGGCACCTTGACCGCGGCGCGCACCCGATCCAGCAGCACGATCAGGTCTTCGGGCGTGATTTCTTCGCGGAACAGGGCTTCGTTGCCCACCACAACCCGCACCACGCTGCGTGAGTTGTTGGCCAGCTCGATGGCTTTCTGGATTTCCCGCTCGTTGCGCTCCAGATCAGGGCTGATCCAGATCCCGATGGTCACGCGCAGGCCGAATTCTTCGGCCAGCTTGGGAATGTCGCCCAGGGTGCCGTCAACCGAGTAAGTCCGGATGTTGTCGGTCAGCTTGCTGATGATTTCCAGGTCGCGACGCATTTCGTCGTCGGTCGGGTACTGGTCTTTCTGTGGGTACTGGCCTTGCTGGAACGGCGAGTACGAAAAACCGGAGATTTGCTCGGGCCAGTTGGGCGCAGAGACCGGGCGATTGATCAGCGCCCAGAAGCCTGTGAAGAGCGCGGCGATGGCCAGGACCACCACCAGATTGAGTCCAAATTTACGCGATGACATAACTATTTCGGGTTCCAAAGGGAGTGGAACGAAGATCGGTCGGCGGGTGCCAAACGGCGCGCATCCTACACTGTGCTTTGACCAATCGTATAGCGGACGGAATTGAGTCGGGCGTTTGGCACTTACAGCCGACTTAAGTTCTTTCTTTATTAGTTGTAGCTCTTATCTTCTTCCGTAGCAGGCTATTAAAGCAGGCTTGGTCGCATAGCTTGTAGGAAAGATACTCAATGCAATGTAAGAACCCTATAATGCGCGCCGGTTTTTGGGGTGTTGGTCATGAGTACAGAAGATCCACGTTTTGCCGGTGTAGCCCGGTTATATGGGCTGGAAGGCCTTGAGCGACTGAAGGCGGCGCATGTGGCGATCGTCGGTGTAGGCGGCGTCGGGTCGTGGGCAGCGGAAGCGATTGCGCGCTGCGGCGTCGGCGAAATTTCGCTGTTTGATCTGGATGACGTGTGCGTTAGCAACAGCAACCGCCAGTTACACGCCTTGAGTACGACCATTGGTCGGGACAAGGTTGAGGTGATGGCCGAACGCCTGCGTCAGATCAATCCTGACTGCAAGGTTCATGAGGTGGCCGATTTCGTGACGCGCGAAACCATGGCCGACTACATCACCCCCGATATTGATTGCGTGATCGACTGCATCGACAGTGTGAATGCCAAGGCGGCGCTGATTGCCTGGTGCAAGCGGCGCAAGATACAGATCATCACCACCGGTGGCGCGGGCGGGCAAATTGACCCGACGCTGATTCAGGTCTGTGACTTGAACCGTACCTTCAATGACCCTCTGGCCTCCAAGGTGCGCTCGACCTTGCGCCGCGATTATAGATTTTCGCGCACTATGACCCGTCACTACAGCGTGCCGTGTGTGTTCTCCACCGAGCAGCTGCGCTACCCAAAGCCGGACGGCAGCATTTGCCTGCAGAAGAGTTTTGTCGGTGACGGGGTGAAGCTGGACTGTGCTGGCGGGTTTGGCGCAGTGATGATGGTGACGGCCACCTTCGGCATGGTGGCGGCGACCAAGGCGGTGGACAAGATCGTGGCGGGCGTGCGCCGGCCTTCGGAGAAGGTAAAGCCTGCACCACAGGAATAAGGCTCGCCTCGGACCTGGCCTGTGGGAGCGGCCTTGCTCGCGATAGCACCGGCGCGGTGTTTCAGATAAACCGAATCGCCCGCATCGCGAGCAAGCCCGCTCCCACAGGGGGCGGCAATGGTCAGGCTGCCAATTCCCGCATCCGCACCAGCACCGCATTGAGCCCATTGCTGCGCGATGGCGACAACTGCCGGCTAAGCCCCAATTGCTCGAACCATCCTGGCAAATCGACCTGCAGCAGCTCTTGCGTGGTCAAGCCGTTCACCCGCACCAGCAGCAACGCCACCAGCCCGCGAATCAGTCGCGCTTCACTGCTGGCAGCAAACTGCCAATGGCCATCGACCTGCTCACCCACCAGCCACATCTGGCTTTCACAGCCATGCACCCGGTTGGCGTCGGTTTTGTCGGCTTCGCTGAGTTCCGGCAATCGCTGGCCCCATTGCATCAGCAGGCGTGCACGCTGTTCCCAGCCGGTGCAATGCTCAAAGCTGTCGAGCGCCGCCTGGGCGTCGGCGGGCAGGGTCATTGCAGCAACTCCAGCGCCTGATCGAGGGCGAGGAAAAAACGCTCCAGATCTTCTGAGTCATTGTACAGCGCCAGCGAAACACGGATGGCACCAGCCAGACCAAGGCTTTTAAGCAGTGGCATGGCGCAATGATGCCCGGCGCGAACGGCAATCCCCTGTTCGGTCAGCAGATGGGCCAGATCGGCGTTGTGGACGCCCTCGACTACAAAACTGACCAGGGCCAGTTGCGGGGCGCCCAGCAGACGAATGCCCTGGCGCTGCTGCAAACCCTCGACGAGCAATCGGTGCAGTGCTGTTTCGTGGGCCTGGACTGCGCCCTGGTTGAGGTTGGCCAGATAGTTGAGGGTTGCCCCCAGTCCGATCACGCTGGCAATCGGCGGGGTACCAGCCTCAAATCCCAGCGGTGCCGGGCGAAAGGTGGCGTGCTGATAGTCGGCGTCCTGCACCATCTCGCCGCCAAACTGCCAGTGTTGCAAGCGGGCCAGGGCTTCATGACGGCCAAACAGCACGCCCAGCCCGTCGGGGCCATAGAGCTTGTGGGCGGAAAACACATAGAAGTCACAACCCAGCGCCTGAACGTCCTGGCGACCGTGGACAACACCCTGGGCGCCGTCAACCACGGTCAGTGCATTCTGTGCCCTGGCCAGCGCCAACAGTTCGGGCAGGGGCTGCCACACACCAAGGACGTTGGATAACTGGCTCACGGCCAACAGGCGAGTGCGCGGGGTGATCAGGCGTGCGGCGGCCACGAGGTCGATCACGCCGTCGGCATCCAGTGGCAGTACCACCAGGGCCAGCTTTTTACGCTTTGCAAGTTGCTGCCACGGCAGCAAGTTGGCGTGATGTTCCAGGGCGCTGATAACGATTTCATCGCCCGTATTGAATTGGTGCTCCAGGCCGTAGGCCAGAAGGTTCAGCGCTGACGTGGCGCCGTGGGTGAACACGATTTGCCCGCACTCGCCGGCATTGAGCCATTGCGTCACTTTGTGGCGGGTGTTTTCGAATGCCTGGGTCGCGTGGGCGCCCGGCAGATGTTGGGCCCTGTGTACATTGGCTGCGCCGTTGGCGTAGTAATGCGTCAGTGCGTCGAGCAGGGCTTGGGGTTTTTGCGTGGTAGCAGCGCTGTCCAGATACGTCTGGTCCTGACGTTGCAAGGCGGCGATGGCGGGAAAGTCAGCGCGCCAGGGAGAAGGCAAAAGCATGGTGTTCGGGCTCTGTTGACGAGGCCGGAAGCCGGCCCCGTCAGTTGCAGACAGACGCTTAGTTGTGAGCGTGCAGTGCTTCGTTCAGCTCGATGGCCGACTTGTGGGTTTTGCATTCCACAGCGCCGCTTTCCGAGTTGCGGCGGAACAACAGGTCAGGCTGGCCAGCCAGGTCACGGGCCTTGACCACTTTGACCAACTGGTTGTTTTCGTCCAGCAGGGCCACTTTGGTACCTGCGGTCACGTACAGGCCGGACTCGACGGTGTTGCGGTCACCCAGCGGGATGCCGATACCGGCGTTGGCGCCGATCAGGCAGCCTTCGCCGACCTTGATCACGATGTTGCCACCACCCGACAGGGTGCCCATGGTCGAGCAACCGCCGCCCAGGTCCGAACCTTTGCCGACAAACACGCCTGCCGATACACGGCCTTCGATCATGCCCGGGCCTTCGGTACCAGCGTTGAAGTTGACGAAACCTTCGTGCATCACGGTGGTGCCTTCGCCGACGTAGGCGCCCAGGCGAATACGCGCCGCATCAGCGATGCGCACACCGGCCGGAACCACGTAGTCGGTCATTTTCGGGAACTTGTCGACCGAGAACACTTCCAGCAGATCGCCACGCAGGCGCGCTTCGAGTTGACGCTCGGCCAGTTCGCCCAGATCGATGGCGCCCTGGCTGGTCCATGCCACGTTTGGCAGCAGCGGGAACACGCCCGCCAGGCTCAGGCCGTGGGGCTTGACCAGGCGATGGGACAGCAGGTGCAGCTTGAGGTAGGCCTCTGGTGTCGAGGTCAGAGTGGCGTCTTCGGCCAGCAGGGTGGCAACCAGCGGCTTGTGGCTTTCGGCCAGGCGGGTCAGCAGGGCAGCCTGGGCGGCGTCGACCGGTTTGGCGGCTTCAGCCATCTGTGCGGCTTGGGCGGTAGTAAAGGTGATTGCCTGATTGCCACCGGTGTAGCCCAGAATCGGTGCGATGGCTGCAATCAGCTCGGCCGATGGATTGACCAGGGGTTGTGCGTAGAACACTTCCAGCCATGCGCCTTGGCGGTTTTGGGTGCCGACGCCGAAGGCTGCGCTGAACAGGGTAGTAGACATGCAATTACCTCTTACAAAAATAAATGGGCGGGCGCTTACAGAAGGGCCGCCGCATAAAGATCTGGCTTGAAGCCAATCAGGGTTTTGTCACCGAGATCGAGCACCGGGCGCTTGATCATCGAGGGTTGGGCGAGCATCAGTTCAATGGCTTTGGCTTGGTCGAGATCGGCTTTGCGTTCGTCGTCGAGCTTGCGAAAGGTTGTACCGGCGCGGTTGAGCACCACTTCCCAGCCGTGCTCATTGCACCAGCGGGTCAGGTGTTCACGGTCAATGCCGCTGCTTTTGTAGTCATGGAAATCGTAGTGCACTGCATGTTCATCGAGCCAGGTGCGAGCCTTTTTCATGGTGTCGCAGGCTTTGATGCCGAAAAGGTGCAACGTCTTGCTTGAATCGGTCACGGAAATTGCCCCCCCTTTGGAGATGCGGTAAATGAGCAGTCGCGGATTATGCCATGCGCAGCGCCCTTGGGCGTGATTGGCTGCGAGCTTGGCACAGACTTGTGACATGTCGTCGCACTGCTACTTTTGTTCAGGCTCGGCTTTTACGGTTAGACGCTACTATGGAGCGCAATGGGAAATTGTTGCTATTTATTTAGTTTAAAACTGATCGTTCGGGAACTCTGCTGATATGCAAACCGCCTATACCGTCCTTATCCTGCTGATGCTGGTGGGGATTTCGCGTCTGTTGGGGCGTGTCATACCTCTGCCTTTGCCGCTGGTGCAGATTGCTGCCGGTGCCGTACTGGCCTGGCCGACACTGGGCCTGCATGTGGCGCTGGAACCTGAGCTGTTCCTGTTTCTGTTCTTGCCGCCGCTGCTGTTCTCGGATGGCTGGCGCATGCCCAAGCGTGAGTTCTGGCGCCTGCGCGGGCCGATTCTGACCCTGGCAGTAGGGCTGGTTTTGTTTACGGTGGTGGGTGCGGGTTATTTCATCCATTGGCTGTTGCCGACCATCCCCTTGCCGGTGGCATTTGCCCTGGCAGCAGTACTGTCACCCACTGATGCGGTGGCGGTATCGGCCATTGCACAGAATCGCTTGCCCGCACCCTTGATGCACATGCTGCAAGGCGAGGCGCTGATGAATGACGCCACGGGCCTGGTGACCTTCAAGTTCGCCCTGGTGGCTGCCATTACCGGGGTGTTTTCCCTGGCCAATGCCAGCCTGACCTTCATCTTGGTGGCCTGTGGCGGGCTGGCCATTGGCGTCGCCCTGAGCTGGCTGGTGGGGCGTTTGCGCGCGTGGATGATCGCTCGTGGCTGGGATGACCCGGCCACCCATGTGGTGTTTATGTTGCTGCTGCCTTTTGCCGCCTATGTACTGGCCGAACGCTTGGGTGCTTCGGGCATCCTGTCGGCGGTGGCGGCGGGGATGATGCAGAGCTGGCTGGACCTGTTGCCGCGTCAGACCAGCACCCGCCTGCTTAATCGCAGTGTGTGGTCGCTGTTGGAGTTTGCCTTTAACGGGTTGATCTTTTTGCTGTTGGGCCTGCAATTGCCGGACATCATCAAGGCGGTGGTCAGTCACGAAACGACTCTATGGCCGACCTTGATGTATCGCTGCCTGGATGTGGTGGCGATTTTCCTGGTGCTGCTGGCGCTGCGCTTCATCTGGGTGCAAAGCATCTGGCGGCTGTCCGGCCTGTTGCGCCGCTGGCGTGGCAAGGGCGAGCTGACGATGGTGCCGACAGCCCGCTCCTGCTGGCTGCTGACCGTGGGCGGGGTACGCGGTGCGGTGACCCTGGCGGGCGTGATGTCGGTACCGCTGCTGGTCAGCGAGGGTTTGAATTTTCCTGAGCGTGATTTGCTGATCTTTATTGCTGCCGGGGTGATTTTGCTGTCGCTGGTGGCAGCCTGCATCGCCTTGCCGGTGTTGTTGCGCGGTATTCCAAAAAGCCCGGACGATGCCATGCGCAAAGAAGTGCGCGAAGCCTGGCGACGCACTGCGGAAGCGGCGATTCACGCGCTGGAAGCAGAAGAGGTGGTGGAGGCCGATGGTCAGCAGGATGCGGCCCAGGCGGCTCTGGCGGCTGAGCTAAAGGCGCGGATCATGTCTGAGTACCGTCATCAGCTTGAGGTGTACAACGACTCGGCGGAGGCCCAGGCACTGGCTTCGCAAATGGACCAGCTGGAAAGCCGTTTGCGGCTCAAGGCACTGCGGGCGCAGCGGCTGGAGCTTTACAGCTTGCGCCGTCACCACGAAATCGGCGACGACGCCCTGAGCGAAATCCTCAAGGACCTGGACTTGAGCGAGGCCAACCTGGGAACGGTGAAATAACCCAGCTTTATGTGGGAGCGGGCTTGCTCGCGATGGCATCGCAGCGGTTCGTCTGGCAGACCGCATCGCTTGCATCGCGAGCAAGCCCGCTCCCACAGGGGCGGTTTAGCCGCGACGCTGAATAAAGTCGCGGATCCGCCCGGCGGCTTCCACGCACTCAGCCAGTGGCGCAACCAGGGCCATGCGTACGCGACCAGCGCCGGGGTTGAAACCGTCTACTTCGCGGGACAGATAAGAGCCCGGCACTACGGTGACGTGCTCTTGGGCAAACAGATCGCGGCAGAACTCGGCGTCGTCACCTTCAACCCTGGGCCACAGGTAGAAGCCGCCATCCGGGCGCTGCACATCCAGTACCGGGGTTAAAATCTCCAACACCGCATCGAACTTCTCGCGATACAGGTCACGGTTGCTACGTACGTGATCTTCGTCGTTCCAGGCGGCAATGCTTGCCAGCTGGGTTTGTACCGGCATGGCGCAGCCATGGTACGTGCGGTACAGCAGGAACGCCTTGAGGATGTCGGCATCGCCGGCCACAAAACCGGAACGCAAACCCGGCAGGTTGGAGCGCTTGGACAGGCTGTGGAACACCACGCAACGCTTGAAGTCTTCACGGCCCAGGGCCACACAGGCGCTGAGCAGGCCGACCGGTGGTGTCTTCTCGTCGAAGTACAGCTCGCTGTAGCACTCGTCTGCGGCGATCACGAAGTCGTGTTCGTCGGCCAGTGCGATCAGTTTTTTCAGGGTTTCAAGCGGGATCAGCGCACCGGTCGGGTTACCCGGCGAGCACAGGAACAGGATCTGGCAGCGTTTCCAGGTGTCGACGGATACGGCGTCGAAATCCGGGTTGAACCCATGCTCGGCCAGGCACGGCAGGTAGTGCGGCTGAGCGCCTGCCAGGAAGGCAGCCCCTTCATAGATCTGGTAGAACGGGTTCGGGCTCACCACCAGAGCGTCGTCACCACGGTTGACCACGGTCTGGGTGAAGGCAAACAGGGCTTCACGGGTGCCGTTGACCGGCAGGATATTGCGCGCCGGGTCAAGCCAGCCTTTTGGCACGTTGAAACGACGCTCGGCCCAGTCGGCGATAGCTTCGCGCAGCGCCGGGATGCCCAGGGTGGTCGGGTAGACCGCCATCTGGTCGAGGTTGTCAGCCAGTGCCTTGGCCACGAAGTCCGGCGAGCGGTGCTTGGGTTCGCCAATCGACAGCGCGATTGGGCGCTTGTCGGCGTTGGGCTGCACGCTGCCAAGCAGGGCGCGCAATTTTTCGAACGGGTAAGGCTGCAGCTGGTTTAGAGCGTTGTTCATGGGGTGCGGGTCTCACTCGGCGGCGGTTAAATGCTCAGGCGCCACGGTTCTGGGGTTGAATCCTGATTGACCGTCAGTTGCTCGACGATCGCTTCCTGCAAACGCATGCACAGCTGCGGGTCTGACAGCGGCTGGTTGTTTGCATCGGTAATGAAAAAGACGTCTTCGACGCGTTCACCCAGGGTGGCAATCTTGGCGTTCTGCAGCGACAGATCAAACTCCAGAAAGATCATTCCGATGCGAGCCAGCAGGCCCGGGCGGTCGGGGGCGCTGAGCTCCAGCACGGTCACCGGGCGCTGGGCGTCGTTATGGATCGTGACCTGGGGCGCAAAGGCAAAGTGCTTGAGCTGGCGCGGCACGCGGCGCTGGATGATGGTCGGGTAGTCGTCCGGGTTGCGCAGGGCTTCGGTCAGCCCCTTGCGGATTTTTTCGATACGCGCCGGGTTGTTACCAATCGAGCCACCATCGTTGTCGAGCACGATATAAGTGTCGAGGGTGAACTGGCTGCTGGAGGTGATAATGCGTGCGTCATGGATGTTCAGGTTGAGCTGGTCCATGGCGGCCACTGTCACGGCGAAGAAGTCGTGCTGGTCGGGTGCATAGATGAAGATCTGCGTGCCGCCCTCGAACTCGCGCTGGGTGGTTTCCTTGATCAGCACCAGCGGGCCGCCATCGGCAGGCTGCTGCAGGATGGCTTCGGTATGCAGGGCCACGTCGGCAGAGGAGTGTCGCAGGAAATAGTCGTCGCCCAGCTGTGACCAGAGCTGTTCCACGTCATCCTGGTCGGTACCCCCGCGCACCAGAATATCCAGCGCCGCACTTTGCGTCTGGCGGATCTGTTCTTCGCGGTCCACCGGGTTTTCCAGGCCTCTACGCAAGGCACGCTTGGTCTCGGTGTAGAGCTGGCGCAACAGGCTGGCGCGCCAGGAATTCCACAGCGTCGGGTTGGTGGCGTTGATATCGGCGACAGTCAGCACATAGAGGTAGTCGAGGTGGGTTTCGTCCACCACAATCTGGGCAAAATCATGGATGACCTGCGGGTCGGACAGGTCCTTGCGCTGGGCGGTGGTGGACATCACCAGGTGGTTTTGTACCAGCCACACGATCAGGCGCGTGTCCCACTGCGGCAACTGATGACGGATGCAGAACGCTTCTGCATCCACGGCACCGATTTCGGAATGGTCGCCGTGGCGGCCCTTGCCGATATCGTGGTACAGCCCGGCCAGGTAGATCAGCTCGGGCTTGGGCAGCTTGGCCATCAACTTGCTGGCGAGCGGGAATTTTTCCGATACCTGGGTGTATTGCAGCTTACGCAGGTGTTTGATCAGGTTCAGGGTGTGGGCATCGACCGTATAAATGTGGAACAGGTCATGCTGCATTTGCCCGACGATAAAACCAAACTCGGGCAGGTAACGGCCCAGGATGCCGTAACGGTTCATCCGGCGCAGGTTGCGGTGGATGCCGATCTTGCACTTGAACAGTTCGATAAACAGGCTGGTGTTGCGGATGTCTTTGCGGAAATCTTCGTCGATCAGGTAGCGATGTTCGCGTAGCAGGCGGATGGTGTCGGCCCGCACGCCCTTGATCTCGGGGTGCTGTGCCATCAGCAGGAAGATTTCCAGCATGGCGAAGGGGGTGCGCTTGAACACGTGGTCGCTGGTGGCTTCGATATAGCCATCGTGCAACTGGAAGCGCGAGTTCAACGGGGTTGGCGGCGCTTCGTCCTCGGGAGCGAGGATCACCTCTTCGAAGTGCTGGATGATCAGGTCGCTGAGCTGGGCAATGCTCATGACCACCCGGTAGTACTGCTGCATGAAATTTTCGATGGTCTGCTTGGCGTCTTCGCCGGTAAAGCCGAGCAGTTCGCCGATGCTGCGCTGGTGGTCGAACAGCAGACGGTCTTCGGCACGCCCGGCAAGCATGTGCAGGGCGTAGCGCACCTTCCACAAAAATTCCTGGGACGAGGCCAGCAGGGCGTGCTCGCTTTCTACCAGAAAGCCTTCGCCGGCAAGGGCGCGCAAATTCAGGGTGCCGTACTGGCGGCGGGCTACCCACAAAATGGTCTGGATATCGCGCAGGCCGCCGGGCGAACCCTTGACGTTAGGCTCCAGGTTGTACTCGGTGTCGTTGTACTTGTGGTGGCGGGCCTTTTGCTCGGCGCGCTTGGCCAGGAAAAACTCCTTGCTGGGCCACATGTGGGCGGTGCTGGTGACGTCCAGCATGCGCTGACGCAAATGCTCGGGGCCCGCCACGGTGCGGCTTTCCATCAAGTTGGTGATGATGGTCAGGTCGGCGCGGGCCTGCTCTGC
Source organism: Pseudomonas sp. FSL R10-1339 (assembly GCF_009600545.1). Classification (NCBI taxonomy): domain Bacteria; kingdom Pseudomonadati; phylum Pseudomonadota; class Gammaproteobacteria; order Pseudomonadales; family Pseudomonadaceae; genus Pseudomonas; species Pseudomonas sp. FSL R10-1339. The sequence goes on from NZ_WIVQ01000047.1 coordinate 29,248, forward strand.
GCACTCATCCACCGAGCGCACGCTCTGACCTACTTCTAGGCCTATGTCCCATAGAAGTGTCAGAAAACGCTCAATGGAATCACGGAAAACTTCGTGATCTGCGTTGTCCAGCAGGATCAGCAGATCGATGTCGGAATAAGGGTGCAACTCGCCGCGGCCATAGCCGCCGACGGCGACCAGCGCGATGTCGGCCTCAGCGCTCCAGCTGAACTGGTCCCACGCCTGTTGCAGGATGTTGTCGACGAACCATGCACGGTCTTCGATCAGGCGGCGAATATCACGCCCCTTTTTGAAGCGTTCGTCGAGTACCTCCCGAGCCTGCCGGATCGCCTTTTTGAAAGCGGCAATGGGGCTCGCCTTTAATGCCAGCTCGGCCTGGAACTGGCCGCGGTCAAAAAGTTCTGGATCCACCTGCGGCATCGATTGGCATTCCTGTGCTGGGTTTTACGGGCTAAACGGTGAAAACACGCAAGTTTCAGGCCGAAACGCGGGGGATGGTGTCATCGCTGCGCAGGGTGAAAATTTCGTAGCCGGTGTCGGTGACCAGCAGGGTGTGTTCCCACTGGGCAGACAGCTTGCGGTCCTTGGTGATGGCGGTCCAGCCGTCGCCCAGCACCTTGGTGTCGGCCTTGCCCTGATTGATCATCGGCTCGATGGTGAAGGTCATGCCGGCCTTGAGCTCCATACCGGTGCCAGCGCGGCCGTAGTGCAGGATCTGCGGCTCTTCGTGGAATACCTTGCCGATACCGTGGCCGCAGAACTCGCGTACTACAGAAAAACCGTTCTTTTCAGCGTGCTTCTGGATCACTTCGCCGATATCGCCCAGGCGGCAGCCCGGTTTAACGATTTCGATAGCCTTGTACATGCATTCCTGGGTCACTTGCGACAGGCGCTCGGCCCATACCGGAACCTTGCCGACGTGGAACATGCGGCTGGTGTCGCCGTGGTAGCCGTCCTTGATCACGGTGACGTCGATGTTCAGGGTGTCGCCGTCCTTCAATACCTTGTCGCCCGGGATGCCGTGGCATACCACGTGATTGATCGAGGTGCAGATCGACTTGGGAAAGCCTTTATAGTTGAGCGGGGCAGGGATGGCCTTTTGCACATTGACGATATAGTCATGGCAGATGCGATCCAGCTCTTCAGTGGTGACGCCGGGTTTTACGTACTCGGCGATCATTTCCAGGACTTCGGCGGCCAGTTTGCCGGCGATACGCATTTTTGCGATGTCCTCTGGGGTTTTGAGGGTGACGGTCATTCGGGCTCTCTTCGCGCGTTGGCGCTCATCATCAGGATTGCGGGCGTGCTGTGAATCGCGGCACGCCGTCATAAAAGTACGATTCTAACAGACGGTCGGCGTTAGTCGTGGGCCTGTAGCCATCGCTTCTCTTAATAGATAGGAGCATCCTGGTTCTATTCCAAGGCCCCGCGCGAATAAGGTAAGCGGCCGAAGCCCGCGCTTTTGATTTTTTCGCCCTTCGTGAGGCCGAATAGGTATGTACTCGGTAGTTTTAAATGGCATTGCGCGTACATATCCAGCATTTGTGTCTAACTGAGACTATGGTTTCGACCTTACGTCGAGTCCCTTTTGGAGGGACCTGTACGGACCGGACACATGGTTGACGGGTGTGCGGGGACATGGTGGACACTTTTCGGCGAGCCAACTTCGCCGGAAAGCCATCATGCCCTGGGACACGAGAGATGCCATGAGCCTGAAAGAAGAGTCCGTTGCCTTAGCACGGCAACCCGGTAGCAATAAACGAGAACTGTGTCGACGGTTTGGCATCAGCCCGCAAACGGCCTACAAGTGGCTTAACCGTTACGAGGCGCACGGTCAGTCGGGACTGCAAGAGAAGTCCCGCAAACCGGCTACCAGCCCCAAGCTGACCTCTGCAGTTTTGGAGGCGCAAGTCTTAGCCCTCAGGCAAGAACATCCAGCCTGGGGTGGACGCACAATCAGCACCCTCTTGAAAAAGCAGATCGCTCCCAGCACCGTGACCAATGTCCTGCACAGGCACGGACTGATTCAGCCTGCTCCGAATGAGCAAGAGGCCAAGCTGAGATTTGAACACGATGCGCCCAACGATCTGTGGCAAATGGATTTCAAAGGGCACTTCTCAACGCAAGAAGGCCGATGCCATCCCCTGACGCTGTTGGACGATCACTCGCGATTCAATTTAGCTATTCAGGCTTGTGATAACGAGCGTGGAGCTACGGTGAAGGACAAGCTGGTTGAGGTATTCCAGCGCTTCGGATTACCCGCTCGTATCAATGTTGATAACGGCCCGCCATGGGGCTCACCGCGCAATCCAGGTGAAATCACCGAGCTGAGTATCTGGCTGATTCGTTTGGGAATCCGGATCAGCTACAGCCGCCCTTACCACCCTCAAACCAATGGAAAGATCGAGCGCTTCCACCGCTCTCTCAAGGCCGAAGTGCTTGATGGGCGTCAATTTTCCACGATCCAGGAGGCTCAATCCGCGTTCGATCGATGGCGGGAGGTTTATAACCTACAACGACCTCATCAAGCGTTGAACTACCAAGTACCGATGGACCGATATCGCTCCAGCCCTTGGGCTTATCCGCAGCAGTTATCGGAGTTTGAGTACGGGCCGGACGATGTGTTGGCCAAGGTTTATCACAGCCGATTTCGCTTTCAGAAACGCTATTTCAGCATCGCCAAGGGCTTGGTTGGGCAGCACATCGCAATACGGCCCAACCCTGAAAGAGATGGACTCTTTGACGTCTACTTCTGCCATCACTTTCTAAGAACGTTCGACGTGAGCAAACCTGACTACGGGGCATAATGTGTCCACCATGTCCCCGCACATGTGTCCACCATGTGTCCGGTCCGTACAGAGGGACCCAAAAGGAACCAAAAGGTCCTCGCCCCATCGTACGACCTTCGCTGCGCTCAGGTTCCCTCGCTCCGGCTCTGCTCCGTGGGCCCGCCGCCACGGGCCATCCATGGCCCATCGC
>NZ_WIVQ01000048.1:0-31866 GCF_009600545.1 Pseudomonas sp. FSL R10-1339
CCTGCGGCCCTGCGCGGGCCGACAGGTTGCCCGAGCTCAATGCTGCCGCCTGGCGGCGCAGGGTCACCACGGGGGCGATCAACACACGGTAGAGCAGGAAGCCGAGCAGCAGCGCCAAGCCCGCCGGCAGTACCCATTGCAGCAGCACCTCCCACACCCGCAAGTGCTCACGCGGGTTGAAACGATGCGGCAGCTCCATGACCAGACGCGCTTTGTCGTCGCTGAAAGGCACATAGAACGTTGGCCAGCCGTTTGGCCGTCCTACGGTCCAGTGAAGCGGACGGACAAAGTCGAGCTTACGACGCTCATGTTCATCCAGAGGCTGCGAAGACAATGATTGCTGGTGCTCATCGACGACGGCGGCCCACACCCGTTCCTGTTTGCGCAAGCTGTGCAGGAACTCGTCAACGCCTTGCGTGCCGCGTTCCCGCCACGCCGTTTCGGCCTGTTGTGCATAAGCGATATGGCTCTGCTTGGCCGGTTCGGAGAGGAGGGCGGTGGCATCCTTGAGACGCTTGCTCAGGTCGGCCTGCAAACTGATCACCAGCATGCACAAAAGCGCGAGCACGCCGACCAGTTGCCACAGCAGCGAGTGCCGGTTCGGCAGCCTCATGACTGCAACGGCGCCAGCACATACCCCATGCCGCGTATGGTCTCGACGCGCCCGGCGCTGTAACCGATGGCCTGCAATTTGCGACGAACCCGACTGACATGCATGTCCAGGCTGCGGTCATGTTGTGAGTGCGCCCGATGCATGACCTGTTGGTACAGAAAGGCTTTGCTCAACACCTCGCCGGGATGCTGCATGAGGATTTCCAGTACCCGGAATTCGGTGTTGGTCAGATCGGCCCAGCGGCCGTTGCGGCAAACATCCATGGCCTGCTGATCAAGTTCCAGTTGCGAATCGCTGCGCACTTTTACCTGGGCCTCGTGCTCGTAGGCCACGCGCCTCAGAATGGCATCGATGCGTACATCCATCTCCTGCATGCTGAATGGCTTGGGCAAGTAATCGTCCGCGCCCTGGCTGAAACCGGTTATCCGGTCCTGCTCGGCACCCAGCGCCGACATCAGGATGACCGGGACACGCTGGCACTGGCGCACTTGGGCGAGCACCTCCAGGCCACTGCTGCCGGGTAACATGATGTCCATCAGGATCAAATCGAAACCCTCGGAGCGCACCAGATGCAGAATTTCGTCTGCGTCGTGACGCAACGTGACCGAAAAGCCCCGCTGGCCCAGATGGCTATCCAGGTCGGCGGCAAGCACCGGATCATCCTCAATAGCCAGAATACGGATGGGCATATGGGAAGCAGAGGCGAATTGCATGGAGGGGCAGACCTGTGAATGAGAATTATTATGCATAATTCATTCTGACAAAAAATGTTGCACATTCCTAACCAAAGCAAGATTTTCGTCATGCAGATTTACGAGCTTTAAGCTTTCGGTCGCTCTGAAGGCGTCAGTACGTATGGACATGCCCGGGCGCTCCAGCATTGAATGCAACGCCGGCAAGCAGGGCAAAGACAGGAAGACAGCAGGGCAGTTCAAGCCAGGTTAGCTCAAACAGGATGATCCTCTTCAACGTATGGGAGCGGCGCTTATTATCGATGCAGGCGGATTTCCTGCCTGGTCAGGTCGCAGCGAAAAGTGCCGCTATCACCGCGAACCGCATACAGGGTTGCTCTGTAAAACGACGATAGCCGTGAACAGTGCAAGTCGCGTAGTTTCCGGTACGCCCACGCCCAGCCGCGTTTGGATACCTTGGCCCTGTCCATGTTTTTACGCCTCCATGATTGGATCCAAAACAATAGCAAATAGCCATTAGCGGGTGATATAAGGACTTGAGTAAAAGTGTGTAAATTTTTCAGGCATCCGTCGGCAAGTCTCATGCGGCTCAAGCCAGCCGGGGCCCCTGTATGTACTTGCGTGTAGCCAGTGGAGCAGGCGCGGAACAGGCTTTTCAGTTATTGAGTCCAACCTGAGCTCCGGGTTATCCCGGGTCTGATCAACAGTTTCCTGCCTGAGCCCCTATTGTGGCCGGAGTAGCCATATCGATGATTTTGGTGGTTGAAGGCATCAGCGCCAGCGGTAAAACCACGTGGTGCACCCGGCATGGAGGGCCGCATGTGATTGCTGAGCACGGCCGTCTTGACGGTGTGCCGGAGCGTGCCAGTGATCCCGTCGCAGCCGCAGTTTTCTGGGCCGAGCGTAACGTCGATCGATGGCAGGCCGCGCTGGCCATGGAAGCCAGGGCTCAATGGGCGGTGTGCGACAGCGACCCGCTCAAGCTTCATTACCTGTGGTGCCTCTGGCAGATCGGTGAGGCCAGCACAAACGACTGGCTAACAGAACTGGACGCCACCCGTGACACTGTCGCACAGGGGCGTATCGGCTTTGCAGACGCTTACATTGTCGGGCGCATAGACCCGCAACTGGCACGGCAGCGAGCCCGTGCAGACTCCACTCGGCGCAGAAGCAATTTCGAGCTGCATGTACGGCTGCAGCAGGCGTTACTGACCTGGTACGCCGCGATCGAGCACGTGCTGCCCGGCAGTGTGCACGTGGGCTTTCCTGCAAAAATGCCCGTTGCGCAACCACGTAATGACAGGTACCCGTTGGCGGCCTTTGACCGGATGATCGCATTGCTGCCCGGTAAGTAATCAGAGCTAACGCAGCAATGCCCAGCACGCCCGCAATGCTGCTCAAGTGTGGGAGCGGGCTTGCTCGCGATGTTCTTGATGGCGCCGCATTTACTCAGCTAATACGCGTCATCGTTGACGACCATCGCGAGCAAGCCCGCTCCCACAAAGGCAGAAATCGTTTAAATGAACAACAATGCCCACCACGCCCGGTCACTTACTCGCGTGCATCAAACGCCGCAGCGTATTTCACTACCCCGACAGGCAGCTCGCCAGTAAAGGACAGGGCCTGGAAGTATTCAGGGGGAACGTCGGGCAACTCAAGGCCGGGGTGGGCTTTAAACCCGAAGCGGCCATAATAGGCAGGGTCGCCCAGCACGACGCAACCCGCTGCGCCCTGTTGCCGCAGCTGTTGCAGTGCGGCCTTCATCAATGCCGAGCCAATGCCCTTGCCCTGACGGTCAGGCCTTACACTGATCGGCCCCAGGCCATACCATCCGGTTACCCTGGACGAAATGCTGACAGGGGAAATGGCGACATGGCCGAGGATTTCGTCATGTTCTGCCGCCACCAGGGAGATGCTCAGTTGCCCGGTGCGCCGCAGTGCATTGACGATGAAATGCTCGGTGTGGCTTGAATACTTTTCGTTCCTGAACGCTGCCTCGGTCAGGCGACTGATGGCTTCGATGTCTTGCGGTCGTTCTTTGCTAATGGTCATGTGCATGTTCAACGTTTCGATGCCCATAAATACCTCGGGTGGAGTCGGCAAGTGGCTGCCAGCGCATTGTGCATGCGTTCGTTGGCCCGTGCTGAGTGTGAGCAGCTTCGCTGCCTTCGGTGGGTTTCTATGAACGGTATGGCTTTAAGTGTTCAGGGGACGTGGACGAGTCGGCGGGGCTGGTGTACCAGCCGATGGAAAAGACCATGCCGACACCGCCCGCGTCTGCGCCGCAGGCAGGTTGATTGCAGCAGCTACCGGCCGGGGTTTGTATGAACTTACGGCGAGTGGCGAAAGCGCCCTGGGCGAGCTTGGCCTTGAGCCGCAAATGGGTAGTCCAGGACCTCGACAGCCGGGCGCTTGCAGTGACGCCCAAGGGGCGTAAAGCACTGGCTGGCCAATTTGGTTTGCAGTCTGAAATCCACGATGATGCACTATCAGCCGCACAGGGCAGGGCTGTTAACGCCATTCATGGGGTGTTCTGACTTTTGTCCGTGGGAGCTTGACTGCGTCCCGGTTTTTTCCTGTCGAGGCTGCGTGGCCTGACAGAGGCCAGTTTTTTCTGAAAGGCAGGGCATTCAATATGACGGGGAGCGGGGCAGGCTGCTGCTCGCCTGAGCTCGTCGCGAATTGTACTCAAGCGCTGGATGGTGCGATCAAGTTCGTCAGCCTTTTCTGCCAGGCGCTGGTGATCAATTTCAGGCTGACCGTCCGCCTTCAGCATGGCGGCGATATCGTCCAGTGAAAACCCCGAACACTGCCCCAGCGCGATCAATGAAAGGCGCTGGAGTACATCCGCACTGAACACACGGCTCAGGCCCCGACGGCCTGTCGAGCGGATCAGCCCTTTTTCTTCGTAGTAGCGCAGGGTTGAGGGCGGCAGGCCGCAGCGCCGTGCCACTTCACCGATCTCCATTTCTTTCATGCTTGACCTCAAGTCGACTTGAACTTGCAGACTGCTCTGACCAGGCCGACAAAACAGGCTTAATGCAGAGGGTACAACATGCAAACAAGTGAGATGGTACTGCGTATTCTGTTGGTTGGCGTGGGGGCCACCTTGATCATGGACGCAGGCGCTTTAATTCGTGCACGGGTCTTTGGTATCCCGTCCCTTGACTATGGGCTCGTCGGTCGTTGGCTGGGCCTCATGCGCCAGGGGCAGTTTCAGCATACCTCGATTGTGGCTGCGCCGCGTGTCAGGCATGAGCGTCTGATCGGCTGGGTTTTTCATTACCTGACGGGCATTGTCTTCGCGTTGCTGCTGGTTGTACTCACGGGTGTGGAGTGGTTGTTCCATCCCACGCTGATGCCTGCATTGGCCGCTGGCTTGATCAGTATGGCGGCACCGTTTTTTATCTTGCAGCCCGCCTTCGGCTTCGGCATCGCTGCATCGAAGACGGCGGCTCCTTACGTGGCAAGGCGCCGAACCCTGATCACCCATGTGACGTTTGGCCTGGGGCTCTATGTCGCCGGGTGGCTGGTACTGCTGCTCTATCCGACGCCGCATGCCTGAGGCGTTGCCCCGACCCGGCAGCGATGCGCCCATGAGGTACACAGCCACCTGAGCTGCCCAATACTGGCGCATCCGCTTTGCACCAAAAACAGACCTGCCCGACCTAAGTAGAAGCATTTGGCCGTGTCTGTTTGACGATCTTTTCTCTGGTTGCGGTTTTTTCTCCCTTCGTTAATTCATGGCATAGCGCTTGCTCTGGGACATCACCGGGCGCAGACATTTCTGTGGTCGGGCGATGCCGCATGCCGGGTTGTTCGTCAGTCATTGCCTGCGTATTTCCCTTCGATGCAAAGGACTGGTCATGCAAGAGAAAGCAATGGTTGTGAGCCGACGCAAAGTACTCAACTGGATCGGCGTGACAGCAGGCGCCGCTGCGATGTATCAGGCGATGAGCTCATTGGGCTTTGCCGCAGAATCAAATTACCAGCGTGACTTCGCCTTGAGCGGCGCACCGAAAGGCACCCGCGTACTGATCCTCGGGGCCGGGCTGGCCGGCATGACCGCCGCCTACGAACTGCGCAAGGCCGGCTACCAGGTCAAGGTGCTGGAGTTCAATGCCAAACCCGGTGGGCGTTGCTGGACGTTGCGTGGCGGTGACCGCTTCACCGAGCTGGGCGGCGCTACCCAGCATTGCGAATTCGACAAGGGCCTGTACCTCAACCCCGGCCCTTGGCGCATCCCGTACCACCACCATGCGGTGCTCGACTACTGCCACAAATTCGGCGTCGCACTGGAGCCCTTTATTCAGGTCAACTACAACGCAATGGTGCATTCCACCAAGGCGTTTAATGGCAAGCCGCAGCGTTATCGTGAAGTGCAGGCGGACTTTCAGGGGCATGTGGCCGAGTTGTTGAGCAAGGCCGTCAATCAGCACGGCCTGGATCAGGCACTGACCCGGGAAGACCGCGAACGCCTGCTGGAAGTGATGCGCAAATGGGGGGCGCTCGATAGCAGCAACGCCTACAAGAAATCCCTCGAAACCAGCATGCGCCGTGGCTTTGCCGTGGACGATGGTGGTGGCCTGATGCCCGAGGCGGTGGCGTCCGAGCCGATCGACTGCAAGGCGCTGCTGGATTCGAATCTGTGGCAAAGCATCGCCAGCGGCCAGGAATATGAATTCCAGAGCAGCATTTTCCAGCCCGTAGGCGGTATGGACATGATTGCCCAGGCCTTCCAGAAGCAGGTCAATGACCTGATCCATTACAACGCCAAGGTCACGCGCATCCAGCAAAACGACAAAGGCGTGACCGTGACCTATCAAAACAGCGACGGTAGCGGCAGGGCACAACAGGAGCAGGCCGACTGGTGCGTGTGCACATTGCCGCTGTCGATCCTCGGGCAACTGCCGGTTGATGTCAGTGCACCGATGATGAGCGCGATCCGCGCCGTGCCCTACGAGTCTTCGATCAAGGTCGGACTGCAATTCAAGCGCCGTTTTTGGGAGCAGGATGAGCATATCTACGGCGGCATCAGCTACACCGATACGCCGATCAGCAAAATCAGCTACCCGAGCACCGACTACGGCAAGCAGGGCAAGGGCGTATTGCTCGGTGCCTATATCTGGGGGCCGAACGCTTATGAATTCACCGCCATGAGCCCGCAAATGCGCGTGCAGAAAGCCGTTGAGTACGGTGCCCAGGTTCACCCCCAATACCCGGCAGAGTTCGAAAACGGCATTGCCGTTGGCTGGCACCGCGTGCCCTGGACCAACGGTTGCTATGGCCTGTGGACCCCTGAAACCCGCCAGCAGCATTACAAGAACCTGTGCCAGATTGACGGTCGCATTGTCCTTGCCGGTGAGCATGCTTCCTATATCCCGGCCTGGATGGAGGGCGCGATCCTGTCCTCCCAGGATGCGATCAAGCGTCTGCATACCCATATTATTGCCAGCGCGAAAGCGGCCTGAGCCAGGAGTTAGCCATGAGAATGACTTTAACCACCGCTACCCTGGCAGGCCTGCTGGTCAGTGCCACTGCCTTTGCTGAAAATGCGCCGATGCTGTCCACCTCCGGCAAGTTCGATCAGGCCAGCGGCGAAGCTCTGTTCAATCAGGTCTGCCAGGGCTGCCATATGGCTGAAGGCCAGGGCTCCCACGGGGCGGGCGCCTACCCGGCGCTGGCTGCCAACCAGAAACTGGGGGCCAAGGTGTACCCGGTGTATATGGTGACATCAGGGCAGGGCGGTATGCCGGGTTTCAAGAAGTACATGGATGACCAGCAGATAGCCTCGGTGGTCAACTATGTACGGACTCATTTTGGCAATCACTATGCTGACTCCGTGACAGTGGAGGATGTTCAGGCGGTCACCCGACGCTGACAAGCAACCATGGACTGCGCGCTTTTTTCATGACCCTCAAGGAATACAAAAATGTCTAAAAAATTGATCCCCGCTTTTGTGTTGACCTCGGTGCTGGCCGGCCTGATGACTACCCAGGTCAACGCCGCAGAAGTGATCCGTCACAAGCTGCCCAACTCGGACTTCCCGATCTCTCTGGCCGTGGAAATTCCACCGGGTGTCACCGTGGTCAACCTCAGTGGCGTGGTGCCGCCTATTGCCGACAGCAAGGCCGATCCCAAGACCCTGGCGGCCTATGGCGACACCGAAGTGCAGACGGTCAACGTGCTGAAAAATATCGAGGCTACCCTCAAAAGCCTGGGCCTGAGCATGGGCGATGTGATCAAGATGCAGGTGTATCTGGTGGGCACGCCGGAAACCGGCAAAATGGATTTCGCCGGATTTATGAAGGGCTATACCCAGTTCTTCGGCACCAAGGCCCAGCCCAAGCTGCCAACCCGCTCGGCGTTCCAGGTAGCCGGCCTGGCCAACCCCAACTACCTGGTAGAGATCGAGGTGACGGCCGCCCGACCTTAACACCGGGCCAAGGGGCAGGCGCGAGCGCGCCTGCCTGTCAGGCTAGAAGCTGACTTCTCCAGTCAGGCGCAGCGTCCTTCCTTCTCCCCAACTCACACGTCGGGTGTTGCCGCCCGAAGCCACAAAGTAGCTGCGATCGGTCAGGTTGCTGGCGTTGAGCTGCAGTGAGGTTTCCTTGCCCAGCAGATGGCTGGTCTTCCAGGATGCAAAAGCATCCACCGTGGTGTAGTCCGGCAGCTCGAAAGAGTTGCTGATATCCCCTGCGCGCTTGCCCACATAGCGGGCCCCGGAGCCCAGGCGCAAGCGGCCGGCGAAAATATCGGCCGGTACTTCATAGGTCAGGTAAGCCCCGCCCACATGACGGGCCACGTTGAACAGGCGGTTGCCCTCGGTTTGCCGGGTGTCCTTTTTGATCCGTGCATCGGTGTAGGCGTAGTTGGCGATGACGCTCCACTGCGCGTTCAGGCGTCCGCTCATGCTCCATTCCAGACCGTTTGACTGCACTTCACCGGCAATGCGCTGGATCATATTGCCGAACGCGTCGAGCTCGCCGGTGTTCTGCTGTACGTTCTTTTTCAGGATGTCGTACACCGCCAACTGGCTGGTCCAGTCGCCGTTGTCATACTTCATGCCGACTTCGTACTGGCGGCCGGTTTCAGACTTGTAGGTGCCTTCGAACGTGGTGCCGGTTTCCATCTCATTGGGTGCGAATGACTGGCTGTAGTTGCCATACAGCGAGAGGTCGTCACGCATCTGATACACCAGCCCCAGGAAGGGCAAAAGCCTGGATTCGCCCTCATCGGTGGTTTGCTTGAAGTCCAGGCCCGCGCCAGAGTCGATCGAGTAATGCTGATAGCGCAGGCCCGGGGCCAGAATCCATTTTTCGCCCAGGTGGATAGTGTCTTTGACGTACAGCGACTGGCCCTTGATATGGCTTTTGCCGTTGGTGTTGGACGGGTTCACCTTACCCACCGGCGGCAGCAGGCCATACTGCGGGTCGGCCGGGTAGAAACCGCCGACATTGCTGCTTTGCAGGAAGTCGCCGTTGGCTTCGCGGCGGGTTTCATAGTCGACACCCGTGACCAGGTCGTGATCGATACCGAGCCAGGTCTTGTTACCAATCCAGTCCAGCGACAGGTAAGCGTTCTCCCGGTTGGCGCCCACGTTACGACGAAACCGCCGGGTCAGCTCGCCTGTTGCCGGGCGATATTCACTGGGGTCGGCCTGGTAGTCGTTGTAATGGTCATACACCCAGCCCGTGGTCAGGCGCACCCTTGAAGTGGGGTCGAGGCGGTACTCGGTGGTGGTGTTGAGCGACTGACGCTGGCCTTGGGCGCGGGTCCATTTTTCGTCCAGGCGTTTGTCGCGGCTGCCCACATGATGGCCGTTGTAGAACAGCGCGCCACGGTCCAGGGTATTGCTGTAGTCGTTGTATTCATAAGCGGCGAGAAACGACAGATCGTCAGACTCGTAGGACAGCGAAGGGGCGACCAGTTTCGACTTGTTCTGACCAAAGTTGCGCCAGTAATCCTCGTCGCGGTTTTGCCCGATCAATCGAAAGGCGAACCCGCTGTCACCCAGCGGCCCGGTGACATCGAACCAGCCATCGCCACCGCCCTGATCGCTCAGGGTGCCGCCCAGTGTGCTGTTCCATTGGTACTGCGGTTTTTTCGTGATCACGTTGATCACTCCGCCGGGTTCCTGCATGCCGTAGAGCAGTGAAGCAGGGCCCTTGAGCATCTCCACGCGCTCGGTGGTGACACGTTGAAAGTTGCGGCCGATGGGCATGCGTACACCATCGCGCAACACGCCGCCATCATCGGAATTACCGAATCCGCGCTTGATAAAACTGTCCTGGGTGCCGCCGAAGTTATTGCTGACCACCACCCCGGGCATGAACTTGATCACGTCTTCGAGGGTTTGCGGTGCTTGATCCTTGAGTTGCTGACGGGTCACTGTATCGACCACTTGCGACTGCTGCAGAAAGGGCGTTTCAGTCTTGTCAGCCGTCGAGCTGTAGCCCGCACGGTAGTCCGTATCGTCTTCGGCAGATTGCACGCCGTCGACCTGAATACTGGGCAGTTGCATGGGCGCGTTTTCACCCGCAAGCACCGTGCAACTGATCACCAGGCCGGTACATACACCCAGTGGCACAAAGCCTGCCCGTTTGAATCCATGCTTCCTTTGCAACATCCGTAACACTCCACACCAATGACGGCAGATAACTGAACGCGCTGCCGAGAACCGGGCAATAAACGGTGCGAAGTTGTTGATACTTCGCTGTTCAGTGCGTGGGTTGAAACGGCTATGACGCGCGTTTCAGACTCGGCAGCGGGGCTGAATCGTATCAGCAGCAGGAATGTTTATCATTTACTTTGGTGTTGCAGGCAGCGCACTACCACCAGTACTTGGGGTAACTGCCGCGGTGGCGTGTGTTATTCAGGCACCAGGCAACCACCACGATCACAATGGAGCCCGCCAGCACCGGGGTCAGCAGAAAAGACAGCGGCGCGCCGGTCATCAGCACCACAATCGGGTTGGCCCCTGCCGGGGCATGCAGGGTACGGGACTGTTGCATGGCAACCAGAGCCAGCCCGACGGCCAATGCGCAGGCCCACCACGAATTGCCCAGGGTATGCAAAATAATCAGTCCGACCAGGGTGGATATGACATGCCCGCCGATGATGCTGCGTGGTTGAGCCAGCGGCGAGTCGGGGACGCCAAAGGCCAATACGCAACTGGCCCCCATTGAAGCCATAAGCCATGGAGTGCCTGACAGGTTGCTCAGCCAGCCAGTAGCACCAATGGCGATGACTGCACCCATAAACGATGTCAGCGTAAAACGCAGGGAGGGTGCGGCTGGCGCACCGGATGTGAGCAGGCGACGTGCAGACATGGGAGTACTCGCGACGGGGGATGTGACAAAAGGATACCGATCGGTATCCCTGCAAGTCAACCGATCGGTATACACTGTGTTGCATTCCACAGGAGGCCAGTACCCATGAGTACGTCTGATGCAATCACCCGCGCCGCCCTGCGCCTGTTCTATCGACAGGGTTTTCACGCCACCGGGGTGGAGCAGTTGAGCCAGGAGGCAGGCGTTACCAAGAAGACGCTGTACCGGCATTTTTCCAGCAAGGACCATCTGGTCGAGGCAGCTCTGGAACTCCGCCACAACGAGTTCATGGCGAAAGTGCGAGCGGCAGTGGATGCGGTTGCGGTCTCACAGCGCCCGGCTGGCTACCTTGATTTCATAGCATCCTGGGTTCAGGAAGCGGATTTTTACGGCTGTGCCTTTATCAATGCATCCGCTGAATATGCCAGTCTGTCAGAGCAGCCGCACAGGCTGGCGCACCAGCACAAGCAGGCCCTTCAGGCCTATCTTGAGGAAATATGTGCGCAAGCGGGCTATATGAATCCGCGCGTGGCAGCCATGCAGTTACTGCTGATCGGCGAGGGCCTGATCGTGTCCTGCCAGGTCAATGGTGCGTGCCCTGAGCTGATCATGGCGGGCAAGGAGATGCTGGTTTTGCTCAGTGCTCAACGGGCTGCTGACCCGGCGCAAAGAGTTCATCCAGCAAGCTGAACACGGTGCTTTTCACTGCGCTGTTGAGCTCGGTCCATGCCAGCCCGGTCGTTGCCCGGTAGCCCTGCAGTTCCAGCGGCCTGGAGATGACATTGGCAGGTAATGCGCGGCCGGCATTGGCCGGCAGCAAACCGACCCCCAACCCGGCAGAGACCAGCGCCAGCATGGTGGTGAACTCGCCCAGCTCGGTTGCGTTTTGCAGATGCGCACCCCGGTGGGTGAGCGCCTGCATCACTTCGTCGTAAAAACCGGGGGCGTAGCGCCGGGCCAGGATAAACACCGGCAGCTGGCTCAGGTCGGTTGGGTGCAGGCTGGTGCAGGCCACCAGCGGATGGTCGCCGGGCAGGGCGACAATAAAGCTTTCCTGCAGCACTTCGCGGGTCTGGATGCCCGGGATGGTGGCCGGCAGACGCATCAGTCCGAAATCAAGCTGGCCGTTTTTCAGTGCTACGGCCTGATCCGGGCCCGGCATGTCCTTGAGTTCCAGTTCGATGCGCGGGAAGCGGGCATGCAGCGAGCGGATCAGCCTTGGCAGCAATTGGGGCAGTACCGAGGATACAAAACCAAAGCGTACCCGGCCGATTTCGCCGCGCCCGCACGCCCTGGCTACATCCGCGGCATGGGCCGACTGGTAGAGCGTGGCCCTGGCTTCGGGCAGGAAGAGAGTGCCCACTTCGGTCAATGCCACCGAGTGCCGGTTACGCTCGAACAAACGCACCCCCAGCTCTTCTTCAAGCATTTTGATCTGCATGCTCAGGGCCGGTTGCACGATGGACAGCCGTTGCGCGGCGCGGCCGAAGTGCAGCTCTTCGGCCAGGGTCACAAATGATCGCAGGTGTTTGATTTCCACAGAGCACTCCAGGCTATGCAACGACGTCATGGCGAAGCGCATGGTAATGGATCACGGGCAGTTTTAGCCAAGCACGACAATGTGCTGCTGCGCAAAAAGACGCGCACGGCGCGAGCGGACGTTGGACAATAGGTGTTTTAACTCAAGCGAGTGATCACTTATGTCGCAACACGACCTGACTTTCATCCCTGATCCTGATGCGGACTCCATCTCTTCGGATGTTGCCGGCTTTGCGGGTTTGCTGGTTTCGACGCAGATTCCAACCCGTGCGGATGGCAGCCTGGAACTGGGCGGGATTGTCGAGCAGAGCGAGTGCACATTGCAGGCGCTCAAGCTGGCGCTGGAGAAGGCGGGCAGCTCGATGGAGCGGGTGTTGCACCTGACCATTTACCTGACCGATATGGCTGATCGGGCAGCGTTCAATGAAGTGTACAAGCGATTTTTTGCCAAGCCTTGGCCGGTGCGGGCAGCTGTGGGCGTGGCCGAGCTGGCCGTTGCGGGGATGCGGGTTGAAGTGACGGCCATGGCGGCCAAGGGCTGATAACAAGGCGAAGGGGTTGAAAGCCCCTCGCCCTGACCCTCTCCCATAGGGCGAGGGTCAAACCCAGTGCACAGGCGAGTCGAGGTAAAGGTGTGTTTGCTTTTGTGCCACAAAGGGGCTGTCGAGCGTGCCCAGTGCTATGGAAATCCAGTCGGCAAATTCACCTTCGCTGCGTGACCAGAACAGGGTCGAACCGCACTGAGAGCAGAACTCGCGCAGCACTGACGGCGAAGAAGAGTAGGCCGTGATCCTGTCCGCCCCTTGGACTATCCGCAATGCGCTGCGCGCAATGCTGGCATAGGAAGCAAATGCTGCGCCATGGCCTTTGCGGCACTGTCCGCAATGGCAATGACTCACTGCTTTTGGCGTTGTGAGCAGTTCATAACGGACCGCTGCACACAGGCAGCTTCCTTGATATCGCCCTGTCATGGGTCGTCCCTGTGTTTGAGCAAATGCTGACTTTAGCACCTCGATGCAATCCGTTGGGTGTCACTGTTAGAGAGGCGGACGTCCGGATTTTGACGCCAAAAATGCCACATAAAATGGTAATTTGGCCATTGCTTTGCTATCAGGCTATGATCAAGGCGATTTTCAAATCGGACACCCTGAGCTATGGCCGTTGACCTGCAGGCGCTCTATCCCAAACTGATCCACCTGATGCTGGACACGGTGTTTGTGGTCGACAGGGACAACCGGATTGCCTTTGTCAGTGATGCCTGCCAGACCCTGCTCGGCTACCGTGCCGACGAGCTTACGGGGACCCTGATCACGGACTATATACACCCTGAAGACCTGGCGATTTCACGGGCCTCCATTGTTCGGGTCATGAATGGCCAGGCCCATGTCGATTTTCGCAACCGTTATGTGCGCAAGGATGGCGCTGTCGTGCATATCCTCTGGGCTGCCTTCTGGTCTGAGGATGTCGGTGCGCGGATCGGGGTTGCGCGGGACGTGACAGCCTTGAGGGCGGCCGAGGACGAATTGCGTTTTCTGGCCCATCACGACCCGCTGACCAAACTGACTAACCGCTCGCTGTTCAATGACCGCCTGGAATCTGCCCTGCGTGCGGCACATCGGCGCCAAGGCACCCTGGCCCTGCTGTTTGTGGATATGAATGACTTCAAGGACATCAATGATGTCTATGGGCATGCCATGGGCGATCGCGTGTTGTGCATGGCTGCGCAACGCCTGCACCGTTGTGTGCGCGAATCGGACACGGTGGCGCGCATGGGCGGTGATGAGTTCACCGTGCTGTTGACCGATATCCAGTCCGCGGACGACGTGGCCTGGAAAATCGAACAGATTACTGCGGCGATGGCCGAGCCGCTCGGGGCTGAATTCGGCGGGATCAAAATGCCGTCTTGCAGTATTGGCATGGCCTTTTACCCCGTGGACGGAGAGGATGCCGATACGTTGCTCAGCCATGCCGATGGCGACATGTACCGGATAAAAAGGCACGGTTCCAGAGCCGGGTAACAAGGGGGAGGGTACCTGCGTCAAAATGGCCTGACAAATCCCGGGCCGCGCTCTTCAACTTGTACCTGTCTGCGGCTACTATGCGCGCCCTGATTCTGCCTGGTCGATGCTTGTCTTGAGCCCTGCCTGTCACTCGCGGCCACGTCCGTGGCGTCGAGGATGCACAATCACACACCCCGGTTTTTCTGTCTCGCCCCGGCCTTTGCCGGCAGGTGCCGCTGTGCTTTTGCCCGAGCGGGTTATCCATTGATCAATGAGGTCTTGAGTCAATCATGTCTGTCCAATTGCTGGCGATGGCGCTGGCGCCGTTACTTGGGCTGTTTATCATCAGTATCGGCAACGGCATGCTTGCCTCGTTGACCACACTGCGCCTGGACACCATGGGCCAGTCGGCGACCATGGTCGGTATTGTGTCTTCCGCTTATTTTATCGGGCTGACCCTGGGCTCGATCTTCAATGACCGGCTGATCGTACGCATCGGTCATATCCGCGCCTACAGCTGCTTCGCGGCATTGATTGCCACCTCGATCCTGTTCCAGGGCATGTCATCCGAGCCCTGGACATGGTTTGTCCTGCGCCTGGTCAACGGTTGGGCCAGCGTCGGCGTATTCCTGGTGGTGGAAAGCTGGTTGTTGATGGCCGCCGACCCCAAGATTCGCGGGCGCCTGCTGGCTTTGTACATGATTGCCCTCTACGGTGCGGGGTTGCTGGGGCAGGTCAACCTGGGCGCCATTGCCCTGACCGGTGACACGGTGCCCTTTATGATCGCCGCCATATTGGCCTCGCTATCGTTGTTGCCCATTGTCATGTTGCCGCGGGCAACCCCGATTGTTGAGCGCGCAGAACCGCTGATGCCCTTGCAGTTGCTGCGTGCCACGCCCACCGGGGTGATTGGCTGTTTTGGTTCGGGTATTGCCATTGCCGCGGTGTATGCGTTGCTGCCCTTGTACCTGCAACGTATCGGCCTGGACGTGACCGAGGTCGGGCATATGATGGCCTGGGTGATTCTTGGCGCCATGCTGTTGCAGTACCCGGTCGGGCGCTGGTCGGACCATCAGGACCGGCATCTGGTATTGATCGTGCTGGGCGCTGCCTGCGCAGTGCTGTCATTGATCATCCTGATGCTGCCAGCGGGTTCGCCGTTACTGGTAGTGGCGTTTTTTCTGCTGGGGGGCGGTATCTTCGCGATTTACCCGGTGGCGGTCAGCCATGCGGCGGATCGGGCATCGTCGGGGGCGATTGTGAGCATGATCCAGGGCCTGTTGCTGATCAACTCCCTGGGCTGTGCCATCAGCCCGCTGGTGATTTCGCCGCTGATGACCCGGGTCGGTGAAGCCGGGCTATTCTGGGCCCTGGCCGCGCTGAACCTGGGCCTGGTGCTGCTGTTTGCCTGGCGTCGTGCCAAGGGCTCGGAGCCAGTGACCGCTGCACCCTTTACCGCGGCGGCACAAATGTCGGCCGTCGGGGTCGAGATGCGCGTCACCGAAGACCTGGCCCAGGCGGTGCTGGAGCATGAGCGCGAGGCCGATGGTGAGGTGTCAGACGAGTTGGCTGTTGCTACCGGCAAACCTTGAGGTCAAGGACTGCCGGTGTGGCCGTAGGGGAGGGTGTCGCGGGTGACCGATTCACGGCCCCTGGAATGCGCCCCCGCAGGGGCGCAGCGATCAATTGACCGGCATTTGCGGGCGACGTTTGACGCGACGCTTGATAAAGACGGCAATCACGATCAAGAGCAGTGCCAGCACGCTGAAGAACACCGTGTTGAACCAGGGGAAAGGCTCATCCCGGCTGTTGGTGGCTTCGATCGCGGTGATATTGGGAAATACTGAGAAGATCTTGATACGCCAGCCGTAGTAGCGGATCAGCGCCAGCTGGTTGGCATCGCGGGAGTAACCCTGGGCCTTGGCCTGGATATCGGCAGAGTCGAACTTGAAATACCAGGGGAAGGACCAGCCGGTGTCTTCGTTGCGATAAACCATGACCTCCTTGGTCACCGGGTCTTCAGTGTTGATGAAATACACATCCCGGGTCGGGCCGTCAGCCGGGTTTTCTGCGCTGATCACACCGTTGTGATCCATGCGCTTGACCTCAACCCCCGTGACCATCACCACATCGTGCTGGGGCAGAAAGTAAAACAGCCCCAGCCCCACGGCGCCGACTGCCAGCAGGATGACTCCCAGAATGATGCCTTTGAGCCATTTCATGCAAAAACCACGCACATATCAATTATTCCTGATGACTGTTGATTGAACTTGCGGCGCAGCTTATCGCAGCCTGCCCAAGGGACTACAAGGCCTGCATGCGCTGGCTACATAATTTGTAGCATTTTAGCTGTGCGTTTGCTCGCAGGCCTGCGCACCTCTCTTTGTGGCAGCGAGCCTGCTCGCGATACTGACGACAAGGTCTGTGAGGTAGATCGTGTCGATACCCTCGCGAGCAGGCTCGCTCCCACAGAAAATCAACGGCTGGCCGCTGCCCGGCTGATGCAACGCTGACGGCGTTCATCAACCCGCTGGGCAAACCAGGCGGTGGTCAGGTTGCGGGTGATTTTCGGGCTTTGCAGGGTGATGCCCGGTAATACCGCACGGGGCAGCGGCTTGCCTTGCTGGCGGTCGGCGAGGGCGAACACGTCCTGGTACAGGTCGGTTTCGTTGAAGTCCAGGCTGTCGCCTTTTTCAAGCTGACGGCGGATAGCGTTATTGCTCAGGCCCAGTTGCTTGCCCAGGGCGCGTACAGCCCGCTCGGTGGAGCCAACCGCGTAAGAGCCCGGAATAGTCAGGTCGCCATCCAGTGCCAGCGGTATGCCAGATGCACGGCTGACGGCATTCTGAAAAGCGGCATTGCGGCTGGCGTACCAGCCCGCGTTGAAGTCGGCAAAACGGTACAGCGACTGGTTGTAGTCCACCGGGTAACCGAGCAGATGGGCGATGCCGAAATACATGCCACCGCGGCGGGTGAAGACTTCCTGGCGGATCGAGTGGGCCACCGGGTAGGGATAGTCCCGTGCACGCTTTTCGGCAAAAGCGATGCTGACCTGCATTGGCCCGCCGGTATGCACCGGGTTCAAGCCGCCAAACAAGCTTTTGCCCAGTGGCACCATGCCGATGAAATCATCAAAAATGGCGCTCAACTGGCCCTCGGTGCGGGCCGCATCCAGGCGTTGGTTGTAGGTTTTACCGTCGGGCGAAGTGATGCTCAAGGCACTGCGCACTACAAATTCGGGGATATGCAGCTTGCCGGCGCGGCGGTTGATTTCGCTGCGGGCGATCTTGCCCAGGCCCGGTACCGGCGGGTCGGCCTGAAAGGTCGACTCCTGCTCGGTCACAGCCAGCACGGAACAGAGGTTTTCATCGGTGGCCGCCAGGCCCTGGGCAGTGAATGCGACCTGGATATCCGTTGCCCAGCCGGTGCGGTCTGCAACTTTGGCCGGGAGCAGTTGCACAATGCGGGCGCGGGTCTGGTCGGGAGTCCGGCTTGGCAGTGTTTGTGTGCTCTGACTGCTGCAACCTGCCAGTACCATTAGCGGAATAATCGGTAAACAACACCTGAAAAATCGATTCACCAGCATTTAACTCCCTATTAGTGCGCAACCTGCAGTCGCGCTCAATCGTCGCGTGTAAGCACTTCCAGCAGTTCGATCTCAAACCGCAGGTTGGAGTTCGGTGTGATATGCGCGCCCATGCTTCTTTCACCATAGGCCAGGTGCGCGGGTACCTGCAGTGCGCGCTTGCCGCCGACCTGCATGCCCATCAGGCCGATGTCCCAGCCCTTGATCACTCGCCCGGTGCCGATCACGCACTGGAACGGCTTGCCGCGCTGATGTGAAAAGTCGAATACCGTGCCGTCTTCGAGCCAGCCGGTGTAGTGCGTGGTAATCAGGGCACCTTTGACCACCGCTTTACCGTCGCCGGGTAACAGGTCAGTGATGTGCAGTTAGTCAGTCATGGCGATAAGGCTCAAAAAAGTAGGATGAAGGATTGTACAGGGCAGGGGGATTTCTTGATCCAAAGGCATTGTTACATTTTGTATTAATTATTTTATGTGGGAAAAGGCTCTAAAACAAAGGGATTGCGGAACTTGCAAATGAGTATTGCTGTCATTTGCGCTTTACTCTCAAATGAGAGCCCCTATCATCGCAGCCCTGGCAGTGCCGGGGAAAGCTAAACACGTAGGTCCTTTCGAGGTCGTGCGTCAGCAATTACCAGCCTTTGGCCTGCTGAGCACACTCCATTGTTAAGGGATCAACTGGACATGTCGTCTCGATTCAACCGCAGTCATCTTTCACTGGCTCTCATGGCCGCTCTGGCTTCGCCCACCCTGCTTGCCGACGCACTTGAGCGTGAGCGTGACGAAGTACCGGTAGAGGCCACCGATTTGCCGGTGGATGGCACCCGCCAGGCGTTGCAACTCGAAGAAACCCGTGTATTGGGCACTGCTGCCCAGGAGCTGAAGCAGGCACCCGGCGTGTCGATCATCACCGCCGAAGACATCAAGAAACGCCCGCCGGCCAATGACCTGTCCGACATCATTCGTCGCGAACCCGGGGTCAACCTCACCGGTAACAGTTCCAGCGGCGCCCGCGGCAATAACCGGCAGATCGACCTGCGTGGCATGGGCCCGGAAAACACCCTGATCCTCATCGACGGCAAGCCGTCTTCTTCGCGCAACGCCCAGCGCTATGGCTGGAGCGGCGACCGTGATACCCGCGGCGAAACCAACTGGGTACCGGCCGAAGAAGTCGAGCGCATCGAGATCCTGCGCGGCCCGGCAGCGGCGCACTACGGTTCAGGGGCAATGGGCGGGGTGGTCAATATCATCACCAAGCGTCCATCGGACAAGCTAAAAGGCTCGTTGACCGCCTATTACCTGGCGCCGGAAGACGACGCCGAAGGTGTCAGCAAACGCACCAACTTCAACCTCAGCGGGCCGATCACGGATGATCTGGTGTTTCGTGTGTATGGCGGCCTGAACAAGACCGATGCTGACGATCCGGGCATCAATACCGCTGCCCAGGCCTCCCCCGACAGCGTCGTGGCGGGCCGCGAAGGCGTGCGCAACAAAGACATCAACGGCCTGCTCAGCTGGCAATTCACCCCTGAGCAGAGCCTGGACCTGGAAGCCAGTTACAGCCGCCAGGGCAATATTTTTGCCGGCGACACCATGCTCAACAGCGGGGGTGACTTCGTCAACAGCCTGACCGGCAAAGAGACCAGCGTGCTACAGCGGAGCACCTTTTCGGCTACCCACAATGGTTCGTTTGACTGGGGCTCGACTTCGGCCTCGCTGACCCACGACCTGACCCGCAACGCGCGTCTCAACGAAGGCCTGGCCGGTTATGGTGAAGGTGCACCTTCTGCCAGCGCCGGCAGTTTTGAATCGCGTCTGCGCAATACCCGCGCTACAGGTGAGGTCAATCTGCCGCTGAACATGGGCACCGCCCAGGTACTGACTCTGGGTGGTGAATACCTCTACGAGTCGCTCAATGACCCGGGCTCGTTGCGTCCGCAAAGCTGGGATCCGGGGGCTGACGGTACACCCGGCCTGCCGGGTACGGACCGTACGCAAACCAAAACCACGGCCAACAGCTATGCGTTCTACGTCGAAGACAATATCGAAGTCGGCGCCAAAACCATCGTTACCCCCGGCGTGCGCTTCGATCACCACAGCGAATTTGGCGGCAACTGGAGCCCGAGCCTCAACGCCTCGCATCAGCTCACCGATGAGTTGAGCATCAAGGGCGGTATTGCCCGGGCCTACAAGACCCCGAACCTGTACCAGTCCAACCCCAACTACCTGCTGTACAGCCGCGGTGGTGGCTGCAGCTCGGTTGAAGTGAATATCGGTGGCTGCTACCTGGTGGGTAACCCGGATCTCAAACCGGAAATCAGCGTCAACAAAGAGATCGGTCTGGCGTTCGACAAGGGCACCTGGCGCACCAGTGCCACCTATTTCCGCAACGACTACCAGAACAAGATCAATGCCAGCAACGAATCGGCATTCCGCCTGCCCAACGGCCGTCGCGTGCTGCAATGGGAAAACAGCGGCAAGGCCATCGTCCAGGGGGTGGAAGGCAACCTGTTTGTCAGCTTGCGTGAGGATCTGGACTGGAACACCAACCTGACCTACATGATCGAAAGCAAGGACAAGGAAACCGGCGACCCGCTGAGCATCATTCCCAAGTACACCGTCAACACCATGCTCGACTGGTACGCCACCGAAAAACTGTCGTTCCAGGTCAGCGGGACTTACTACGGCAAGCAGGAAGCGCCCAAGCGCAACAACCGCGCCAATGAAGCACTGGACAAGTCGGTGCAGCAGCCCGTCGATCCTTATGGTCTGGTGGGCTTGAGCAGCGGCTATGAGTTCAACAAAAACTTCAGTGTGCGGGTGGGCATCAACAACCTGTTCGACAAGCAACTGTACCGCAAGGGCAACTCGGACGAGGCGGGCGCGCAAACCTACAACGAGGCAGGCCGTGCGTACTTTGCGTCTGTGACCAGTTCGTTCTGACAACACCGCGGCCCATGCAGGCGCGACATCCGTGAAAACGGGTGTCGCGCCGTTGTCGCATCTGGCGCAGGCAAAAACCGGAGCTCGATAGAGGATTGAACACATGAAACTTGCAACGTCGGCCTGGGCGCCGATCGTGTCTCGCACACTGGCAGCACTGGTTGGTGGTTATGTCTTTACCTATGCCTTTACTGCGGCATTGGCGCGGCTGCTGCCGCTGGACAATGTAGACGCGATGATCGTCGCCAGCCTGCTGTCGTTTGTGATCTACACCTTCGCCATTTTGTGGGCATTTGCTGCCCGCCACCAGTGGTCGGCCTGGATGGGCGCGGTGCTCGCCGTGCCCCTGGCCGCCATCGGTTTTTGGCCGCAACTGCTGGAGCGACTGGGATGAAACAGACCCTGACCCAATCCATGGCCTGGCTGCACACCTGGGGTGGCCTGATCGTCGGCTGGTTGTTGTTCGTGATCTTTTTGACCGGCAGCCTGGCCGTGTTCGATCAGGAGATCGACAACTGGATGACCCCCG
This sequence comes from Pseudomonas sp. FSL R10-1339, assembly GCF_009600545.1. NCBI lineage: Bacteria > Pseudomonadati > Pseudomonadota > Gammaproteobacteria > Pseudomonadales > Pseudomonadaceae > Pseudomonas > Pseudomonas sp. FSL R10-1339. The sequence continues at coordinate 21,234 of NZ_WIVQ01000048.1, forward strand.
AGCTGCCGGCCCACCACCTGACCGATGAGCAGGCCGCGCAACGCGCACTGAGCTACTTGCAGACGCACAAGGCTGACGCAAAACAGTGGGGTATCAGCCTGCCCTATGAGCGCTCGCCGCAATTGCAGGCCTCCACCGGCGGGCGCCGTGATGGCGTGTCGGTGACCCTGGACCCGGATACCGGCGAGGTGATGCCGGTTCGCGAAACGGTAGGAGGGCGGTTTTTCTTTCTGTTCCACTTCACCCTGCACATGCCGCGCATGATCGGCATTTACCTGGTGGGTGCGCTGGCCATGGGCATGCTCGCGGCTTTGGTCAGCGGCATCGTGATCCACAAGAAGTTCTTCAAGGAATTCTTCACCTTTCGTCCCGCCAAAGGTCAGCGCTCGTGGCTTGACGCGCACAACGCCAGTGCCGTGCTGTTGCTGCCTTTTCACTTGATGATCACCTACACCGGGCTGGCGATTTTTCTGGTGATCTATATGCCTGCGGCCATGGATGCATTGTTCGATGGTGACCGCGAGGCCTTTTTCAAGGCGCAGGACAAGGCGCCGGCCAGCGTTGCCGTACAGCGCCCGGCAACCGCAGAGCCTGCACCGCTGGTGGCCCTGGGGCCGTTGCTGAGCCAGGCCCGGGCTGTCATGGGGCCGTTGGGCGGGATCAGCATCAGCAACCCCGGCATGAGCAATGCCGAAATCCAGATTCGTCCGATCCTGGGCAATCGCATTGCCCTGACCAAGGGCCAGGGCATGCGCTTTGACGGCGTCACCGGCGAGCAGTTGGCCGGCCCCACTGAAATGCGCCCAACGGTGCTGACCCATCGGGTGATTTCCGGGCTGCACTTTGCCCAGTTCGGCGGTTACCCGATGCGCTGGCTGTACTTTATTTGCGGGCTGATCAGCAGCGCCATGATCGCCAGCGGGCTGGTGCTGTTCACCGTCAAGCGGCGGCGCAAGTACGCCAGCGAAGGTCGGGTTGCCCAGGTGCTTTACCGTTTAGTCGAGGCGATCAATGTCACCGTTATGGCGGGCTTGAGCCTGGCTTGTATCAGCCTGTTGTGGGGCAACCGGCTGTTGCCGTCGGGGATGACCGAACGGGCGGATGCTGAATTGAATGTGTTCTTTGGCATGTGGGCGTTGAGCTTTGCCCATGCCTTGCTGCGCCCGCGCATGCAGGCCTGGCGCGAGCAACTCGGGTTGGCGGGAGGGTTGTGCCTGGCCTTGCCGTTGTTGAGTGTCTTCACCGTCAACCGGCCTTGGGCACTGCACAGCTGCATGGGCGTCGAGCTGACTGCTATGGCCCTGGGCGCTTTGTTGCTGTGGGCCTGCTGGAAAGTCTCGCAACCGGCGGTTGAGCGGGTGCCACGTAAAAAAACCGCCGTCATGGCCGAGGTAAATTGAGATGCTGGCTGATTATTTTGCTGCACTGGCGTTCGCTTACATCGGCATGCTTACCTTGTGCCAGGGGTTGGAGCGTCATTACAAACAGGTGTGGGGAAAGCCGCCTGCGGCCCGCTTGCGCCGTGTGCTACGGGTTGCCGGTTGGCTAAGCCTGGGGCTGAGTTTCTGGTTTTGCGGGTTGGCCTGGGGCTGGGCGATGGGGCCGGTGGGCTGGTTTGGCATGATCTCGTTGAGCGGTTTTAGCCTGCTGATGCTGTTGCCGTATCGGCCGCGACTGGCCGTGTGGCTGCCAATGGGCTTTGTGCCGGTTTGGGCGGTGATCGCAACCTTGCACTGATCGTTGTGGGAGCGGGCCTGCCCGCGATTTGGACAACGCGGTCTGCCAGGCAAACCGCAGTGATGCCATCGCGAGCAAGCCCGCTCCCACAGGTGAGAAGGTGGTTAGCGCTTGACCCACCGATTGGCCATCCAGTCCAGGCCACTGCACAACACAAAGTACACCAGCGCCACAAACAGGAAGATTTCCGTCGGGTGCACCATCACCCGGTTGCTGATCTGGGTGGCAACAAACGACAGCTCGCCGACCCCGATCACGTACGCCAGCGAGGTGTCCTTGATCAGTGAAATCCATTGGTTGAGGAAGGAGGGCAGCATCATCGGCAGGGCCTGCGGCAGAATGATCAGACGCAACACTTGCCAGCTACCCAGGCCGAGAGCCTTGCCCGCCGCCCATTGCCCGGCCGGCAGGCTGCTGATCCCGGCATACACCGAGTGGGCCAGGTACGCACCGCCGATCAACGACAGCGCACACACCACGGTGGCCAGCGCGGGTACATCGACCTTGAACAGGATGGGCAGCAGGAAGTAACTCCAGAAAATCAGCATCACCACCGGAATTGCCCGCAAAAAGCCCAGCACACCCAACAACAGCCAGCGCACCTTGCCGCGAATCATCACCAGGGCAATGCCCAGCACCAGCCCCAGCAGTGCCGAGATGATCCCCGACAACAGGCTGAGCAGCAGCGTCAGTGCTGCACCGCCCAAAGGTCCGTTGGGCCAGGCGCCGAGCATGAAATACGAAAAGTTGTCGCTGATAACCGAAAAATCCATGACTTACACCCCTCCCTGGCGATACCACTTGCTGCGTGCAATCAATTGGCCAAGTACTTCGAGCAAGGCAATGCTGGCCACATACAGCAGAGTGGCAAAACCGAAGGCCTGAAAGGTCTTGAAGGTTTCGGTCTCGACCTGACGCGAGGCGTAGGACAGCTCGGCCAAGCCAATGGCCATGGTCAGAGACGAGTTTTTCAGGGCGTTCATATACTGGCCCAGCAACGGTCCCAACGCCGTGCGCAGCGCCTGCGGGAACACGATATAGCGCCACACCTGTGCCGGCCTCAAGCCCAGCGCCAGACCTGCCGCCCGTTGTTCCACCCGCACCGAACTGACACCGGCGCGAAACTCCTCGCAAATAAAAGCGGCGGTGTAGAGCATCAGCCCCCAGAACCCGGCGAGAAACTCAAACGACGGCCAGTCAACTTCAAACAGCCCCAGTGACAGGCTGCGCGGCTGGTTGAGCCACATCACCAGCCCTTCGGGCAGCATGGCCGTGACCCCGAAGTACCAGAAAAACAGCTGCACCAGCAGTGGCGTGTTGCGAAACAGGGCCAGGTAGGCCCGTGCCGGCCACGACCACACACGCAAAGGCGAGATGCGTGCCAGGTACAGCAAAAACCCCAGCCCGGTAGCCACCAGGCAGGTCAGCAGGGAAAGGATCAGGGTGAGGACAAAACCATCGAGCAACCAGTGCAGGTATTGCGGGGCAAGCAGTTCACCGAACATAGAAACAGCGTCCATCCAGAAACGAGCAAACCCGTCCGGTTGACCGTGACGGGCTGAAGGAGACAGGAACTGTGGGAGCGAGCCTGCTCGCGAAAAGTCTTCGCGATCAGGCTCGCTCCCACAGAGGCAGTGGCTTAGCTCTTGTCGCCAATCTTGTACAGGCGGGTCAGCGGGGTCTTGGTGGTCGGGCCGAACCAGGCGTCATAAATGCCCTGGGCCTTGCCCTGGGCTTCGAGGTCGGTGAGGGTCTGGTTGACCACCTCGGTCAGGCGCGCTTCGCCTTTAGGAATACCGACACCGATCAGGTCATTGGAAATGGTGAACGGCGGCACTTCGTATTTGTCCTTGTCCGGCACATTGGCCAGCAGGCCGATCAGCTTCGGGCCGTCCTGGGTGATGGCCTGGACGTTACCGTTGCGCAGGGCAGTGAAGGCGAACGGGGTGTCATCGTAGGCCACCACTTTGGCACCGGGGAATTTCTCGCGCAGCACGCCTTCATTGACCGTGCCCTTGTCCACCCCTACGCGCCATTTGTTCAGCTCCTCGGGGGATGTGAGGGTGCCTTTCTTGACGATAAATTACTGGCCCGAAGCAAAGTACGGAATGCTGAAATTCACCTGCTCGGCGCGCTCGGGGGTGATGGTGAAGTTGGCCAGTACCAGGTCCACCTTGTTGGCCACCAGTAGCGGTACGCGGTTGGCCGGGTTGGTTGGCTGCAACTGCAACTTCACGCCCAGCTTGTCGGCGATGGCCTTGGCGTAGTCGACGTCGAGGCCTTCGATCTGCTTGCTGTTGGCATCGACAAAACCAAAGGGCGGGTTGCTGTCGAAGGACGCCACGCGCAGCACACCGGATTTTTTGATGTCATCCAGACGATCGGCATGGGCCAGGCCAGACAGGACAGCCAGGGTCAGGGCGGTGAGGGCAGTGAATTTTTTCATTTCGTTCTCATCATGAGTTGGAAGAGTTATGACGAGAGTCTTGCAGGAAAATTAGCTTTTAAAAAAGAATATAAAATGATTTATATATTCATTTTAGGAATAACAAAAAGCATGTCTTTACCGCACGCGACTCATCGCCATCACACTGGCTAATATGATGGCTGCGCCGGCCATCACCCCCATCGACACGGTGCTGCCCAACACGACGGCCGCCATCACCATTGCCACCGGCGGGATCAAATACATGACTCCTACTACGCGACTGACCTCGGCGCGGGCCAACACAAAGGCCCAGAACAGATAGGCCAGGGCGCTGGGGAAAATCCCCAGCAGTAACACCGCCCCGTTCACCCGGGCCGGCGCATTCAAGACTGCATCCACGAGCCCCGGCACGTATACACCCAGCAGCAAGGTCCCGCTCCAGATCGTGTAGCACACCAGAGTCAAAGGGCTGTAGCGGTTGGAGTAATGTTTTTGCAAGGCGAAATAGACGCTCCAGGAAAACGCCGCGAGCAAAACCAGCAAGCCCTGGGGCCTGAACCCTGCGAGGCCTTTATCGCTGATCACCACCACCAGCGCGCCCAGAAACCCCACAGCCACCCATAACCAGCGCCAGCCGCTGACAGTTTCTTTCAAAAACACCCGTGCGATCAGGGTGCTGAACAGTGGTGCGGATTGTGCCAACACGCTGGACGCGCCGGGGCTGATCCAGCGCTGGCCGAAATTGAGCGCCACGTGATGCAGCACAATGGCGAAAAAGCCCAGCACGATCAGCCAGGGCACATCCCTGAGCCGGGGCAGGCCAATGCGCAACACCAGCGCAACAGCCGCCATAAAGACCGAGGCAATCAAAAACCGCAGCAACGCCAGATGCCCCGGAGAATAATCCTGCAGGCCGATGTTTATCCCGATCGGTGAATAGGCCCAGCACAGTACGACAGCGGCCAGGGCTGCGATTATTTGCTTCCTTGTGTGCGAACACTTCAAATGTTTATTTCCAACGTCTTAGCGTCTTCAATAGCTCGTGCTATTCCGTTCCAGTAGTTTTCTGTGATGTCGAGAAAGCGTTTGAAGCCAATGGTTAGTTCGGCCAAATCAGCTTCGTTGCTGCACTCAAGCGCTGCTGCTATTAGTGACTGAACTTTATGCTCTTTTTCAGCTTCTCCAATATGGATGTAAAAATATTCACACCACTCGTGGAATTCATCATTGTTGGAATACAAGTTTTGATAATTTCGTGCGCCCTCGTATAAACGTGTCAGCATTGAATACGCAAGCCACTCTTGGGCAAGCAGTGCTCCTAGAGCATGACTTGACGGTCGTCCTTGCTCAGCGGGTGCATACAGTGCTTCCTGCTCTGCAATAAAGAGATGTGTTGAGGGTAAGACCTCTCCCGCCTCTAACTCGTCCAAGGTGTATTTTCTTCCGGCTAGACGACTTAACAGGTCAAGTAAGTACTTTTCTAAAAGCACACTGTGTGCTTTTTTTGCATCGCCGTTGCCTAACTCAGAGTATAGGTTTTTGACGATTTCTGCTCTTGCTGAAATGTGCTTTGCATGTAAAAAAGAAAGCGCGACCATCAAGGCTGTACGACATGTCCTGGCCCAATAATTTTGCGCAAATATTTCTACCTCCCGGAGCTTCATTGGAGAGCCTAACCAGCGTTGATAGAATGCGTTGTTCAGCGCGCCATGGTCAAAGACGGAATGTGCCAATGCTTCAATAACTGCCTCTTTAGTGTCCACGCTGTCCACTCCATTATGGTTTTTATTTTTTGGGGGTCACTGTCTTGATTCAACAAAGCTATTTACAGACCTCAAATTTTGTCAGTTTATTAATTCATGACAAGTGATATATAAAGATTTCTGTAATCATCAGGAGTGAACCATGGAGCTTAGCCAGTTGCGTATGGTCAAGTCGGTGGCAGAGTGCGGCAGCATCGCGCTGGCGGCTCAGCAACTGCATTGCGTGCCGTCGAATATCACCACCCGGATCAAACAGCTGGAGAGTGAGCTGGGCACCGCGTTGTTTACCCGTGCGGGCCGGGGGTTGTGCATCAGCCCGGCGGGCCAGGTGTTTGTCGGCTATTGCGAGCAGATCCTGGCGCTGGTCGACCAGGCCCGGCGTGCCGTGCAGCCCCATGCCGTGCCTGCGGGCAAGCTGCGTATCGGCGCGATTGAGTCCTGTGCCACAGGGCGGTTGCCGCCGATGCTGGCCGAGTTCCATCAGCGCTATCCGCATGTGACCCTGGAACTGGTCACTGGGCAATGGCGGCAACTGATTGATGATGTGCAGCACCACCGGCTCGACGGCGCCGTGATTGCAGGGGGCATCGATCAGCCAAAACTTACAAAAACCCCGCTTTATCACGAGCCCCTGATAGTGATTGCCAGCCCGGCACTCGCACCGCTTACGGGTCTTGGGGATATGCATCAACACACGGTGTTCGCCTGGCCACCCGGTTGCCCGTACCGCGCCGTATTGGCGCGAGGGTTGGCGGTGCAGGGGCTTGAAGTCAACTGGGTCGATTACGCCAGTTGGGGCAGTATTATTGGTTGCGTCAGGGCGGGTGCGGGTCTGGCGTTGGTGCCTGAAGGGCTACTTGAGCATTTTGGCGTTTGCGTTCAGTTGGCACGCTACCGATTTGCCGAACTGGAGCCGGTCCCTAACCAGTTTTACTGGCACAGTGAAACCGGCCATCACAGTGCCCGGGAGGCGTTTGCCGAGTTGTTGGCCGAGCTTGTAGACCCTGCCGACACCTTGTAGCCGCTGACGAGCGGAGCGAGGCTGCGATCGGCTGCGCAGCAGTCGCAAAATCTGATACCGCGGAGTGCCAGTTGAGTCCGCTGCCCAGGTTTTACGGCCGCTGCGCAGCCGATCGCAGCCTGCGTTCCTCGTCAGCGGCTACACCGCATCGGCAAGCGCAGTTTTCCGCATCTTCAAGCTGCTGGCCTGCAGCAATTCCCGGGTATAGGGGTGTTGCGGGTTGTCGAAGATGGACTGCGCATCCCCTTGTTCCACCACCTTGCCGTCCTTGATCACGATCATGTCGTGGGCCAGGGCATGCACCACCGCCAGGTCGTGGCTGATAAACAGGTAGGTCAGGCCATGCCGGGCCTGCAGGTCGCGCAGCAGGTCGACCACCTGTTTTTGCACCGTGCGGTCCAGGGCCGAGGTGGGTTCGTCGAGCAGTATCAGCTCCGGTTCCATGACCAGCGCCCTGGCAATGGAGATGCGCTGGCGCTGCCCGCCCGAGAACTCATGGGGGTAGCGATGACGGCTTTGCGGGTCCAGGCCCACTTCCTGCAAGACCCGGATCACCGCCGCCTCGCGCTCTTGCTCAGTGCCAATGTCATGGGCCAGCAAGCCTTCGCTGATGATCTGCTGCACCGACATGCGCGGGCTCAGGCTGCCAAACGGGTCCTGGAACACCACCTGCATTTGCCGGCGCAACGGGCGCAACAGGTTCTGGCTGAGGATGTTCAGTTGTTTATTACCGAAGCGGATTTCGCCCTCTGAGTCCACCAGCCGCAAAATAGCCTGGCCAAGGGTCGATTTGCCCGAGCCGGACTCGCCGACGATGCCCAAAGTGCGGCCTTTTTTCAGTTCAAAACTGACCCCATCCACCGCCTTGATAAAGTGTCGCTCGCGGCTGAACAGCGGTTTTGGCAGGGGGAACCAGACTTTCAGGTTGTCCACTTGCAGCACGTTGTGACGGTGCTCTCCCGGTACCGGTCGGCCACTGGGCTCGGCCTCGATCAGCATGCGGCTGTAGGGGTGCTTCGGCTCGTTGAACAGGGCCTCGCAACTGGCCTGCTCGACAATCTCGCCACCGCGCATCACGCACACGCGCTGGGCAATCTTGCGCACCAGATTGAGGTCGTGGCTGATCAGCAGCAACGACATGCCCAGGCGCTGTTGCAGGTCGATCAGCAGTTCGAGGATTTTTTGCTGCACCGTCACGTCCAGCGCCGTGGTCGGCTCATCGGCGATCAGCAGTTCCGGCTCATTGGCCAGGGCCATGGCGATCATCACCCGCTGGCGCTGCCCGCCAGACAGTTGGTGCGGATAGGCATTGAGGCGCTTGGCCGGTTCGCGGATGCCCACCAGTTCCAGCAGCTCCAGGGTGCGCTGCCGCGCAGCGCGGGTTTTCAGGCCCTTGTGGGTGATAAGGATTTCACTGATCTGTTTTTGCACGGTGTGCAACGGGTTGAGCGAGGTCATCGGCTCCTGGAAGATCATCGCAATGCGGTTGCCGCGCAAGCTGCGCAACTGGGCTTCGCTGGCATGCACCAGATCGACACCGTCGTAGCGGATGCTGCCTTGGGTCTCTACAGCCTTGCCGGGCAGCAGGCGCAGGATCGAATGCGCGGTTACCGACTTGCCCGAGCCCGACTCGCCCACCAGCGCCATACACTCGCCACGGCGGATATCGAGGTTGATGCCGTGAACCACTTCTGCCCCGGCAAAGCTCACGCGCAAGTCGCGGATTTCAATCAGTGTGTTGGTCATGTCAATTCTCAGGTCCGGGGATCGAAGGCGTCGCGGCAGGCTTCGCCGATAAACACCAGTAGCGACAGGATCAGCGCCAGGGCGCAGAACGCAGTCAGGCCCAGCCAGGGTGCTTGCAGGTTGCGCTTGGCCTGGCCGATCAGTTCACCCAGCGAGGCGGTGCCTGGCGGCATGCCAAAACCAAGAAAATCCAGCGCGGTGAGCGTGGCGATCGCGCCCGTCAAAATAAACGGCAGGTAGGTCAGGGTAGAAGTCATGGCGTTGGGCAGGATATGCCGACGCATCAGCGCACCGTCGGTGAGGCCCAGTGCCCGCGCCGCCTTGACGTATTCCAGATTGCGTCCGCGCAGGAATTCAGCGCGCACCACGTCCACCAGTGCCAGCCAGCTGAACAACGCCATAATCCCCAGCAGCCACCAGAAGCTGGGCGCCACGAACCCGGACAGGATGATCAGCAGATACAGCACTGGCAATCCCGACCATACCTCTTGCAGACGCTGGCCGAGCAGGTCTACCAGGCCGCCGTAGAAGCCCTGGAAGGCCCCGGCACTGATGCCCACGACAGCGCTGATGGCGGTCAGGATCAAGGCAAACAGGATTGAAATCCGTGCACCGAAAATCACCCGTGCCAGTACGTCCCGTGCCTGATCGTCGGTGCCCAGCCAGTGAGTCGCGGAAGGCGGGCTGGGGGCTGGCTCCTTGAGGTCGTAATTGACCGTGTCGTAGCTGAACGGGATCGGCGCGAAAAGCATCCAGCCGCCCTGGTCGGCAATCAGTTTGCGTACGTAGTCGCTGCTGTAGTCGGGCTCGAACGGCAGTTCGCCACCAAAGTCGGTTTCGACGTAGCTGGAGACGATCGGGAAGTACCAATGGTCCTTGTAGTGAATGGCCAGCGGCTTGTCGTTGGCGATCAGCTCACCGCCCAGGCATAGGGTGAACAGCGCAACAAAGATCCACAGCGACCACCAGCCACGGCGGTTGGTCCTGAAGTGGGCAAGGCGGCGACGGCCCAGAGGAGAGAGGGTAAACATCAGGCAGTCCTCGCCGAAAAGTCGATACGGGGATCGAGCAGGGTGTAGCAGAGGTCGCCGATCAGTTTGATCAGCAAGCCGAACAGGGTGAACAGAAACAGCGTGCCGAACACCACTGGATAGTCCCGTGACACTGCGGCCTCGTAGCTCATGCGGCCGATACCGTCGAGGTTGAAGATGGTTTCAATCAGCAGGGAGCCAGCAAAGAACACCTCGATCAGCGCCTGGGGAATCCCGGCCACCACCAGCAGCATGGCGTTGCGCATCACATGGCCGTAGAGCACACGGCGTTCGGTCAGGCCCTTGGCCCGTGCCGTGACCACATACTGGCGGCTGATTTCGTTGAGAAAGCTGTTTTTGGTGAGGATAGTCAGGGTGGCAAAGCCGCCGATCACCAGCGCCGACACGGGCAGCACCATATGCCACAGGTAGTCGCCGATCTTGCCGAAGAAACTCAGGCTGGTGAAGTTGTCCGAGACCAGCCCTTGCACCGGAAACCAACTGACATAGCTGCCGCCGGCAAACACCACGATCAGCAAAATGGCGAATAAAAACGCCGGCATGGCGTAGCCGATGATGATCGCGGTGCTGGTCCATATATCGAAGGCGCTGCCGTTGTGGATGGCTTTGCGGATGCCCAGCGGTATCGAGATCAGGTAGGTGATCAACGTCGCCCATAATCCCAGGGAGATGGTCACAGGTAGCTTCTGCAGGATCAGGTCAGTGACTTTGGCACCGCGGAAAAAACTGCTGCCGAAATCCAGCTGCGCATAGTTTTTGAGCATCAGCCACAGACGCTCGTGCATGGGTTTGTCGAAGCCGTAATGCTTGGTGATCTCTTCGATCAGCGCTGGGTCCAGGCCACGGCTGCTGCGGCTGGCACCGCCACCGCCACCCGCCATGTCGC